>JAJTZB010000002.1 GCA_032906765.1 Nitrososphaerales archaeon | reverse complement strand
GAGAACAAATCATCCGTTGGGGCTGGATTTCGAGAAGAGGGTTTCTACTGAGCCCATTCGAGGAAGTGTCAAGAACTCGGCTCCCGACCCCCTGAATCCTCTCTGTCAAGATTCGGCTCCCATTCCGTCTTGCTGTCTGTCAAATCGCTGCTTAGTGAGAGAGGTTCTCAAGTCAACCCTTCACGTCCCCGCCTGCGTCGCATGAAAATATACTGACGCCTATGAGTCCGAAGCTCAGAGTAGGAACCTGTAAGAAGTATACTGAAGAAAATCAAGAGTATTACGACCAAGAAGAGAACGTCATTGGCGGGCAAGAGAGTAAATCTCGACGTGAAGTTTACCAAGAATGACAGGCCGAACAATCCGAGGTTTACTGACCCAGAATCTCCTAGGAGCGACAGAATGACGATTAGAAGCGAGACTTCCGACAGAACTTGGAAGATAATGAATCCTTTTGCAGTCAGCGTCTATTCGGGTTCCTGCCAAGAATTGAACCCGTTTTGCCATGTTCAGGAGGTCATCGAATGCATCAAGGGGAGGGTCAGAATATCGGAGGAGGCAGGTTCCGAGATGATCGTAATGCCGTTTACGATGTGGGTCAACAAACGAGGGCAACTGAACGAAGACTGCATAACCAAGCCACTGAAGTGGCTGAAGGGTAGAGGCATCAAGGACTTGGAAGGATCCCGTTGGAGGTGAGCTTATCGTAATAGTATCAGACGGTGGTGCCAAAACGTTAAAATAACGCTTACCAAATCGTAATTCCGAGGGAGTAATAAGATTGACCACGGAGCTGCAGCTGGTGAAGGACGGCAAGGTCCTCTACAAGATACCGATTCAGGCGTATGAGGAGGACGAAGAGGGTCTGACCATGGACGTCGATCAGCAGGACATCAGCCGGCTGGTTGGAATTTTCTCGATCGCCGCCAACGAGGGCAGGCTGAGGATGATGATGGAACTCGCGAGGAGAGGCGAGATGAAGTTCTCCGACCTTCTCAAGATGTCGACCAATCCGAAGCTCGTCAAGACATGTGTTGACGACCTGGCTGAGGCCGGGATGCTAGAACACGAGGAGAGGGGCTCGTACAGGTCTTCGGAGCGGGGGACTGCTCTCGCAATCACCATGACTGCAGGGCTCTCCAGACTCTTGGACATGCTTGAGGAGGACATGAGTGTTGAGTGAGAACGACAGCTTCGACGCCGTGATTAACGAAATGCTCAGGCTTGCCGAGAGTCTTCTGGGTGGGGCCATGAACCCCATGCCCGCGCCCCAGGAAATCGAGGAGACTGCGCCAGACGAGTTGATCGAGAGAAAGGACGGGTTCACGTACGTACTGAACGCCCCGGGCTACGAGAAAGACCAGCTGCTGGTCTCCGTCCTCGAAGACGAGGTGGATGTGAAAGGGCCGGACTTCGCAGTGAGCAAGCATCTCCCTAACCGCGTCGACCCTGAGACCGTGCAGAGCAAGTACGTGAACGGGATTCTCAGCGTGACAGTGAGGAAGAGACAATAATTTCCCTAGTCCCAGACCTTAGGCGGCCCCTCGTGCCGCCGGACAGGAATCCCCTGCCGTTCACCCCGCGGCCGTCTCCCGGCGGCGGCGAATTCGAGGGGTTTGATGTACTAGGGACGGCCCACTTCACGCGGCGAAGCGTGGGCGAGGCAGTGGCCGCCGCCTCGTCGGAACGGTACTCTTCAGTGTCAATAGAGCTGGACAAGCAAAGGTTCGACGAACTCAACGCCACGTCTCTCAATGCCCCTAGGAGCATAAGGGCGATTGCGGAGGGAGAATTCGTCGCTGCGTCTGACGCATTCGGAAACAGGGACGGCGACATCTGGCTGATAGACATCGCCCTGGGCGAGATTCGCTCTCGCATCGCTCCCACACTCACAGCGAGTGAGCTCAGGGTGTGGAACGAAGTTTCGAGCCGCCTTGCGCCGTACGAAACTGCGGGAATTCGCCTCTGGGAGGCTGGCAACGAGAGGGAGGCAATGCGCTACCTAGGCTGGACGACCAGGGCGATGGAGAGGTTCTCCCCGACCCTTCACAGGGCGCTGATAGAAGAGCGGAACGTCATCATGGCGGCCCGCCTGATGGAAATCGCAGGAGTGACGAAGGGGAAGGGACTGGTACTAGTGGGCAAGGCGCACGTACTGGGTCTAGGGCGACTGCTCGCCGAACCTGCCCGAATAGCTGAAGGATTCGAGAGGTACGGGCTTAACTACTCTCCACCCGTCAGAGTCAGGAGGGCAAGGGTAAACTGACCTCAAGTGACAACAGACGGGCTCTAGTCTCGGCTGACGGCTTCGACCGGATATTCGAAATGGTGAAGGCGGCCACCGAGCAATCCCTGGGAATGCACAGGGCAGGGCTGACGCTTGTCCTCGGAGACATACCTAACAACATCGGTGCCTACCACGAGATGGGGTCGAACGTCATCGTCATGAACAGGAACCTGCTCAAGATCGTGGAGAAACTTTCAAGGTCGAGGTCGAGGAAGAACTCGTACGTCTTCATGATACTCCTGCACGAATACCTGCACAGCCTCGGCTACACTGACGACAGGCAGGTGAGGAAGTTGAGCAGGGAGGTGACTGACCAATTCCTCGGCGCGAAGCACCTCGCTTCCGACATGACAGTCAAGCCCCTCGACCAGATCTTCCCTGAACTCCCGAGGTACGCCGGCTTCAGGGACAAAGGCGAGTATGAGATGATCAGAAGGTTCGACACGTCGAGCACCCCGTACATCGGGTAAACGAAACCGTAAATACGCCATAGCATCGCGGCGCCTTTCGAAGGCTCACAGTGTCCCTTGAATTTGGCCTGATTGCCATCGACATAGCAGCTTCTTGGCTGAGGATGTTTCTCGCGCTCGGGCTGAGCGTAGTCTTCGCGCTCGCTGTGGGTATCGCCGCCGCCAGGAACAGGCGAGCCGAGGGAGTGATACTCCCTCTACTCGACATATTTCAATCGATACCAATCCTAGGATTCTTCCCATTCGTCATCATCGCAATCTATGGCGCGATACCGAACCAAGTAGGCGTGAACCTGGCGGTCGTCATTTTGATTTTCACAAGCATGTCCTGGAACATAGCGTTCGGAGTCTACGAGGCGGTCAAGGCCATACCGCAGGACTACGCCGACCTTCTGAACTTGACCAACTCAAGCCTGTGGCAGAGAATGAAGTCCATGTACATTCCCGCCTCCTTGAGCAGGATAGCATACAACACACAGACCTCGTGGGCAGTGGGGCTATTCTTCCTCGTCGCAAGCGAGATAATCTCATACGGTCCCTTCACTGTTCCGGTCACATACGGGATTGGAGTTGCAGTAGAACAGTTCACAAGTTCCACTGTTTTTGACGCTGCGAATTATGCGCTGCTGATAGGAGGGATTATCGCGGCGGTAGTTCTCTGGAGGTATTTGTTCATCAGGGAATTTGCCCTCTGGTCTGAGAGGTACAAGATGATGGAGGAACCGCGGGAAAAGCACAGGGACCCAATCATGAAGTTCTATTCTTGGGTCAACCAACGAGCCGTCTCGAAACTCTTCTTGTTTACGCAAGGGAGAGGGGTCTCTAGATTCACTTCCACCATCTCGAGATTCAGGAAGGGGCTGAAGTACGCCGTGCTGATCTTCCTAGCTCTCTTCCTCTTCCTAGTCGCGATCGCGATCACGAGATCGGGAGGCGCCAGCCTCGGGAGGCTCCCGTCCCTCTCGACTGTCGGAGCAGACGAGCTTTCTGTCCTGTATGCGCTGGGCACTTCCTTCCTAAGGGTGTGGTACGTCTACGGCATATGCGTGGCCATCGGGCTGCCCTTGGGAATCGTCATCTCCCTCAACTTCAAGCTCTACGACACCGTCTCCCCGATTCTTGAAATCATTTCATCGATACCCGCGCCGATTCTGTTACCGGCCGTGGTCCTGATTCCGGTCCTCGGAGGGCTCCCCGAAGCGGTCAGCACAATCATAATAGTGCTTGCAATAATCTGGTATATCATCTTCAACGTCATGGCGGGGGTGCGGACGCTGCCTGCTGATATCAAGGACTTGCCTCACGTGTTCAGCACCGGCCGGGGCTCAGCCTGGAGGAACGTGTATTTCCCAGGTGCAATCACAGGGTTCGTGACTGGTTCAATCACGGCGATTGGGGGGGCCTGGAACGCCCTCATAATCTCTGAATACTTCACTGTGACCAACCCAACGACCGGGAAAATAACAGTACTTACTCAGGTCCCAGCCGGAATTGGCAAGACCATCGACCTCGCAGCTTTCAGCGGCGACAATCTGACTCTGGCACTGGCCGTCATATCGATGACGGTGCTGATCGTCGCTTTCAACTTGACCGTCTGGAGGAGGATCTACCACTATGCGACCAAGCGTTACACGTATAACTACTGACCAGGGCGGGGTTTCGCAGATGTCTGCGGAGGTCACCCAGATTGCTGCGGGGACGACCATCGTCTCTGTCGAGCATGTCAGCCTTGATTACCATAAGGAAGGGGAGCCACTGCCGGTCTTGGTCGACGTCTCTTTGACGGCAGGCAAGGACGAGCTGGTCGCAATAACCGGGCCGTCTGGATGCGGAAAGTCGACTCTTATCAGAATCATCGGCGGGCTCAACAAGGCGACTTCGGGAACCGTCAAGGTCATGGACTCTGTCGTAACAGCCCCGCGGAGTGACATCTCCCTTGTCTTCCAGAACTTCGTTCTTCTCCCCTGGCGGACAGCACTGGAAAACGTCCTCTTCGGCCTCAGTTCCCGTCATGACCTGACAAACGAGCAGAAGAAGCAGAAGGCTGAGACGGCGCTGGAAGAGGCCGGATTAATGGGCTTCGAGAACGTCTATCCCGGCGAGCTTTCTGGAGGGATGAAGCAGCGCGTAGGCGTGGCCAGGGCGCTTGCGACCGATCCACACGTTCTGCTGATGGACGAGCCGTTCAGCTCCTTGGACGACCTCACAGCGGAGAGGTTGAGAAAGGAAACCCATTCGTTGCTGATTAACCCGACGGCTCCGGTCCAGACGGTGATCATGGTGAGTCACAACGTAGAGGAGATAATCGAACTTGCGGACAAGGTGGTCGTCCTCTCTTCGAGGCCAGCGCACGTAGTGGGAGAGCTCACGATTGACCTTCCAAGACCGCGGGACAAGAAATCGACCGAGTTCTTCGATTGGGTGGACAAGGTGTACGCGCTTCTATCATGACACATTCGAGCGGCTTATATCGAGCGCAGGGTTCCGCCAGGTCAATGAGTCGAACCGAACCCTCCGCCCCTTCGCTCCCGCTGGTCATGCCAGGAAGCGTCAGGGCCGGTCAGGTCATCAGCCTGGTCGAGATAACGGGAGGGCTGGGCTCCAAGGTCGACGCCCCCCAGCTCGCCGACGAATTTGGCGCAGACATCGCGGTCCTGCTTCCGATACTCGACTGCGCGGAGATGCTGGGATTGACGCGGAGCGAGAAGGGGGACATCTTCCTGACCGACCTGGGGCTGAAATTCCAGAAGACGACCAAGAACAAGGTCAGGATGCTCAAGGACAAGCTGATGCAGATTGAGCCTTTCTGGACGGCGCTGGAGCTCGCTTCGAGGAAGAGGTCAGTAACCTCAGCAGAAGTGGCGGAGAGCCTCGCCCGGCGCGGGGTCAAGTGGCACTACAGGCCGGAGCTGAACGAGCGAATCGTGAACGATCTGTTGATCCACTGGGCCATCTACGCTGACCTCCTGAGCTACAACGGCAAGACGGGGAAGTTCCAGAAGGTCTAGGGCGCTTCGCCGGAGCTGGAGTAGACGGAAGTACCAGCGACAATTGTTGCAGTGACCCCCACCTTCCTAAGCATGGCAGGATGCATCTCCGACACGTCCGAGTCGAGAAGTGTGAGGTTGGCCAGCTTTCCCTCTTCTATTGTACCATCAGTCCCATCGTCCATGCCATTCGCCGCAGAGCCCGACGTGTACAGTTCCAATCCCTCTCTTCCTTCGAGCCTCTCGACGAAAGCGTGGCCCGCCCTGACCATCGCAGCCCAGACCCCAATCATGGGGTTGATGTTCTCGATGGGAGCATCCGAACCTCCCGACGCGGCGATTCCTTCTGCCATGATTGACTTCAGTGGGTAGAGGTCGTTCACCCGCTCTTCCCCAAGCCGTGCGAGGGCCCACTTGTCGGATGATATGAAGCTCGGCTGGACGGCGATGCGGATGGAGTGCTTCACCATCTCAGCCCTGAGGTCCTTGGGTAGAAGGCTGCCGTGCTCTATCCTGTGCCTGCGCAGGTTTCGCGCCCCTGCCACAACAGAAAGCGCACCAATCGCCTGTTCGACTGCCCTGTCGCCTATGGCATGCACTATTACCTGATAGCCCATCGAGTCCGCCTTCTCGACGAGCGCGGCGAGCTCCTCGTCCGCGTACCGCAACAGTCCAGTGTTCCCAGGGTCGTCGGTGTACGGCTCCCTCAAGGCTGCCGTCCTGGCCCCCAGCGACCCGTCAGCGTACAACTTGACGCCGTTGATCCTGGCCCTGTCGTCGTTCAGCACCCGCTTGACCTTCTTCTCCTCGACGTATGGGATGGCTTCAGGAGGCATGTACACCCTGTACCTGAGCGACAGCTTGTCATCGACTTTCAACCCCGCGAGAGCCTCAAGTTCCTCCCTGTACCCATCGGGTGACACAATGCAGTGAAGTGTGCAGAGGCCGCTCCTCACAGCCTCGACTTCGGCTGAAAGCAGGTCGTTCATACACGCGGCCACCGTCTTGTCTGGCAGCCTCGCATAGGCGTCGACAAGCGCTCCTTCTTTGATTATGCCAGTTAGCTTCCCGTCAGGCCCACGTTCGTATTCTTCGCCCCGTTGTGTTTCGAGCCCCAGCGCCTCTATCGCCCTACTGTTCACCAGTCCAACGTGACCACAGACCCTGCTCAGGATTACAGGGTTCTCCAGAGTCATGTCGTCTATGTCCGACCTACTCGGGAAGAGCTTGGCTGGGAACGCCTCCTGGTCCCACCCCATCCCAACAACCCATTCGCGGGGTTGAGCCCTGCGGACCTTAGTTGCCAGTCTGAGCCTCACTGCAGTGATGTTTGCGGTTCCCCTGAGGTCCACGCTCCTCTTGAGCCATCCCACCTCGAACGGGTGGCAGTGGCTGTCCGCCAGCCCTGGGAGCAGGGTGGCTCCGCCTGCATCAATTTTCACCGTCTTCGTCGAGACGGCCTGCGTCTCGTCGCTGGAGACGCGCGAAACTACGCCGTCTCGGATGAATACGGAGCCGATTCCACCCGGCCAGACCTTGCACCTTTCTACGAGCAGACTCAGGCCGGCAGCACCTCCCTCAGAAACCTCGCGGCCGCGGTATCCCTCCCGAGCCTCAGCAACTGCCTTCCGTCGGAAATCGAGTCAAGGTCGAAGGTGACTCCCCTTCCAGTGTAGACGCCTACCGTGAGACGCTTCGAGGCCGAGCTGGCCAGGTGGGCCCAGAAGCTATTGTCGTCATAGCTCAGCCGCGGCCTTTTGCTCCTGCTGAAGATCATCAGATTGGTCCCGTTGAATGACTCCGAAGGGGAGACGACGACCGAGACCTGCCGAGCCAACGACATGACCCGTGAGAGGTCGGATGGGGAGAGAAGGGCCAGGTCTGATGGCAAGATCATGAACGAGTCGAACCTCCCGAGCGTTCTCAGCGCAGTGCGGACCGCGCTGTTCACCCCCGCGTCTGCCTTCTCTCTGATTCCGAAAGCGCCTTTCTTCGCTGCTTCTCTCAGCGCAGCGGCGTCTGACGAGATGACGAAGCAACGCTTGCCGAGCCCCGCCCCACGGACAGCCTTCAGAACGTCTGCCAACATCAAGTGAGCGAGCTTCGCCCGCTCGCTCTCGTCAAGGTGCGGGGAGAGCCTCGACTTGTGGTCCTTGCCTTTGAAAGGGACCACGACTGCGAGCCTCTTCACGCGGCCATCAGCTCCTCTGCAAGCCTCCGCTCGTCCCGCCTGTCGTGCATCACCGTGTCTGAGACGACGCATTCCAACCCGAGTCGCTCTATGCCTCGTCGCAGCCGCTCGTCGTGTTTGTCGATGACGATCGAGTCAAGGAAGCTCCTGTAGAGCCCAGCTATGCCGAGCGAGTCTGACCTTAACCCGCAGCCCCTGAGTAGCTTTCCCGCTGGACCGCTGACCGGCCCGCTGCCGACCATGGGCGAGAGCGCGACCTTCTTTCCCCTGCTCCGAGCGAGGGCTCGTCGAACCCCCTTCACAGCAAGGATCGGCCCGATGCTCGTCACCGGGTTGGCAGGACACAAGACGATCCTATCGGCAGACTCTAGGGCCCTCGCCACAGGCGCAGTGGGAGCCGCTTTGGACGCTCCCTTGTATCTCACACCTCTCACAGCCGGCCGACCCCTTTCCTTCACCCAGAACTCTTGGAAGTGAAACTCCCCACCGGGAGTGGAAACATACGTCATGAGAGGGTCGTCCGTGATAGGGAGGATTCTCTGTTCGACCCCGAAGAGCCTGCACAGCTCGAGGGTGGCTGCTGTGAGAGACAGGCCAGACCTCATGCGACTCGTCCTCAAAATGGATGTAACGATGTCCCTGTCCCCAAGCTTGAACCAAGTCTCCTGGCGAAGTCTCTTCAACTGGCCCAGGACAAAGTGGGTGTCGCCTTCCACCCCCCACCCCCTCTTGCTGTCCGCCACGCCCGCAAGGGTATACATCGCGATGTCTACGTCGGGGCAGACATAGAGACCGTGCATCCAGACGTTGTCTCCGACATTTGCTATTACAGTGAGCTCGCAGTCGCGGCCAGCAATCCCCCTGAGAAGCTTCGCCGAACCAGTCCCGCCAGCCAGAGCGACGACCTTCAGTCTCTCACCGGAAGAGATCCTTCTCTCTCTCCATCAGCATCGACTTTACACCGCCGTCCCCCCGCTTGTACTTCACCCCCCTCACCAAGGCCACTGGCGTTTCGGACAGCTTTCCAGTTACAAGCTCAGCCGCCGCAGCGATCTCGTCAACCACAGCGGGCTCGGTCACCCTCAGCTCGTAACCGTACCTGTCGGTCTTCCCCCTATAGGAGAAGAGCGGTGAGATTCCAGAGCAGCCTATCGCGATGTCCGTCTGTCCCTTCCTCCAAGGCCTGCCGAATGTGTCGGTGATCACCACTGCGAGTTCCTTCCGCGCTCTCGCTTCCAGCCTCCTCCTAATCTGCCGCGCGCTTCGGTCCGGGTCAACCGGCAAGAGAGCGACGCAGCCTGCCTTGACGTTTGACTTGTCGATGCCTGAGTTGGCGCAGACGAGGCCCTGTCGAGTCTCCGTGATGATCACGCCGTGCCCGGCCCTGACGACTCTGGTCGACTCCCTGAGGATTAGCTCAACCAGTCTCGGGTCCTTCCTCTGTTCCGCTGCGAGCCTGAGGGCAGACGGGCTGGGTTCGACCTCGCCCAACTTTACGAGCCTCCCTTCCGCTTTCGAGACGACCTTCTGCTTGACAACGACGACATCGCGGTTGCGGAGCCTGAGGCGCAGCCTCCCGAGGGCCGGCAGAATCAATGTCGCAAGGTCGGACCCTGGTTCCACCTCTGGCAGCCCCCTGACGGGAATCACCTCTAGGCCCTCCACCCGACCCAGTCCAACTCGTTCATGAAAAAGCATTGCCATTCTGAGGTTCCAACTGCAAGAATCGTCATAGCGGGTTATTAGCAGGCAGAGTCAGGTCAGACCGAAGGGATTGAGTCGTGCAGGTAGTTCAGCCTGAAAGCCCTTCCTAGCCTGCGAACGACGAACTCCCTACACCATCTTTATACATCAGAAAAAGCTCGCGCGCTATCGTGGTTAGCGAACTGGATGTCATCAAGGCCTTGGGCAAGGTCGCAGACCCTGAGCTTGGGAAGGACATCGTATCTCTCCACATGGTTGATGATATCAAAGTGGACGGGGGTACTGTGAGCTTCACCCTCAACCTCACAACTCCGGCGTGCCCGCTCAGGAGCAGGATCGAAGAGGGCGCCAGGGAGGCAGTGTCGAACCTGAAGGGAGTGAGGGAGGTGAAGATGAAGACCACTTCAACGGTCTTCGCCACGAGGGACTACGACCGCGCCGAGATGCTGAAGGGAGTGAAGAACGTGATTGCGATTGCTAGCGGCAAGGGAGGGGTCGGGAAGTCGACGGTCGCCGTGAACGTCGCCGTAGCCCTCGCGGCGTCCGGTGCGAGGGTGGGTATCCTGGACGCAGACGTTTACGGCCCGAACATACCGCACATGATGGGTGTAAAGGCGGAGGCTCAGGTAAGGGACGACAGGATAATCCCGCCCGTCGCATTCGGCGTTAAGATAGCGTCGCTCGGCTTCTTCTACAAGGACGAGACTCCGCTCATCTGGAGAGGCCCGATGGTAGCTGGCGCTGTCAGACAGCTCCTCACCCAGGTGGACTGGGGAGAGCTCGACTATCTGATCACGGACCTTCCCCCGGGAACAGGCGATTCTCCTCTGACGCTTGCCCAGACAGTGCCACTCGGCGGGGTCGTGATCGTGACAACTCCCCAGGAGGCAGCTCTCAGCATCGCGTCGAAGTCTCTGGCCATGTTCAGGAAACTCGGAGTGCCGATACTCGGCGTCATCGAGAACATGAGCTACTTCGTTTGCCCCCATTGCCTCCCTCCGGGTCAAAGGGTGATAACCGCTGAGGGGCTAAAGCGAATTTCCGAAGTAAAGGTAGGCGACCTTGTCTTGACCCACAGGGGAAGATTCAGAAAGGTGACCAACCAATTCATCCGCTATTACGAAGGGAGTCTCATTCATATCAAGACAAAGTCGGCACGGGCGTCCGAATTCGAAGTGCAACTGACAGAGGAGCACCCGGTCTTGACAAGACATCTTTCACGAAGAAAAGATGGAAGCATTCTTGAGCAGTTTAGCTGGTCGCCGGCCGCAAGTATCACGAACGCGATAGAAGGCAAATCCACCGATTTAGTGGCTTTTCCACGAATAAAGCAGACGGAGGACAGAGACGTAGTAGAATTCTCGGTACCATATCGAAATCGAACGAGGAAATACAGACTAGGAGTCAATTCCGATTTGATGGTTCTCCTAGGGTACTATCTGGCAGAAGGGTCTGTGGTCCGGAAGAAAAATAGGGGCCTTTGTGCGGTCCGGTTTACCTTCGGAATTAGCGAGAGAGAATTCGAATTCGCTAACGAACTCACCAGGGCCGCTTCGAGACTGGGTTTCAACCCTAACCTGTACAAGGCGCAGACGGGATGGAGAGTGGAGATTTCCTCGACTGCACTTTCGAGGTGGCTCGAGCAGGAATTCGGGACGGGAGCAAGAGAGAAGCGTGTCCCGTTATGGATCAAGCTTCTCCCACCCGAAAAACTGGATTGGCTTTTCAACTGCTACGTGAATGGCGATGGACATAGGAGCAAAATCGAGACAGCCATCAAAACAGTATCTTTGCAGCTGGCTGCGGCGATTAGGGATATTGGTCTCAAGCTTGGGTATCTGCCATCGGTAAGTGTCCGCGAAGGTAATTCAGATTTCCAGGGAAGGTATGTACACGCAAACAAGATTTACCGCGTAGGGTTCACATCCTCAAGGAGAACGCGGTTCGACAATGATTATGTGTATCTGAGGGTCAAGAATGCGGAAAGAATCCCGTACCAAGGCGAGGTCTACAATCTTGAGGTCGCCGAAGACAATAGTTTTTGCACCCCTTACCAGACTTTGCATAACTGCGGGGAGAAGGCGTTCATCTTTTCGACTGGCGGGGGGCGCAGGATGGCAGCGGGGCTCAACGTCGACTTCCTCGGCGAGATACCGCTTGACGTCGCAATCAGGGAGCAGTCAGACTTGGGGGTGCCAGTGGTCTCCGCCGAACCTGACTCACCCCAAGCCGTTGCTTTCAAGGAGCTCGCTTTCAGGCTCGCAGGCATGGTCAGCATAGTGGCATTCAGCAGAAGAGGGAAATGAAAGGGCAAGAGGACCGCCTCCTCAAGGAGTCTGACCGCAGGAAGAAGGCGAGAAGGAGGAGGCGCGGGCCGTACAGGAAGTCGTGGTCTCCCCGTTGATGACTACCTTCGCCTAGCGAAGGCGTCTATCTCGACCAGGGCCCCCTTGGGAAGGGCGGCGACCTGGACCGTCGTCCTTGCGGGGTAGGGTTGTTTGAAGTGCTTCGAGTACTCCTCGTTCATGAGAGGGAATTGCGCGAGGTCGACCATGAACACCGATGTCTTGACAACATCATCCATCCCTAGTCCGGCTGCCTTCAGAACCTCGCCCAGGTTCAGCAGGGCCCTCCGCGTCTGGCCAACGATTCCCTCCTCGATCTTCCCAGTCGTCGGGTCTGCGCCAATCTGGCCGGAGCAGAAGACCATCTCTCGTGTCTCGACGCCTTGTGAGTATGGACCGATGGGCTGCGGTGCGGTCCCCGACCTGACCTCGCGCTTCATTGACTGGAACCTGGCCTCCCAGCCATCCCCGGACTTGTCTTGAGCTGCTTCAAGACCTTTTCGTAGAGGTCTTCGTCGTCCTCGAACTCGACCAGCTCCTTCCCTTCCATATGAAGCAGCATCCTGGAGAGAATGCTCCCCTTCTTGGCGACGAGGATTATCCTCTTTCTAGCTTTGTACGCAGCCATTATCTCCATGCCAACGCCCGTGCTTGGCTGCGAGACATCGGCGAGGGTCGCGTCGCTGTTTTCCACCCCCAGCCTGTCCCTTTGGAAGACGTTCACGGCAACAGAGTCTTTCTCCACCGGGCCAAGGACCCACGGAGATGCAACTTCGTGCCCCGAGTCTCGTATTGCCTTGGCGAGTATGTTTGCCCTACTGAGCGTCCTGTTAGCTATCATCGGTACTGAGAGGTATATCTTCACGGCTGACAACGTCGGCTTGGCAGGTTTATGCTTTGGGGGAGACGGGCCCAACAGGAGCCAAGGACCTGACTCTCCTGTGCTGGCACTTCTCGGGCATGTGCGCGTAGCAGTACGTTGCTCCGCAGACATGGCAGA
The DNA here is from genome assembly GCA_032906765.1 of Nitrososphaerales archaeon. Taxonomy (NCBI): domain Archaea; kingdom Thermoproteati; phylum Nitrososphaerota; class Nitrososphaeria; order Nitrososphaerales; species Nitrososphaerales archaeon. Next base: position 240,694 of record JAJTZB010000002.1, on the reverse strand, counting down.
CGAAGTAGTAGCCATGGTTCAGCATCCGGCCGCACAGTCCGCAGGCTGCCTGAGGCCGGTCCTCCGCCCTCTGCGATGTCCTGCTGCTCATCTCAAGAATCCGTATCACGCGGTCATAATTAAACGTGCACGAAGAATTTTATGATTTGCCCCCAGGGAACCCTGAAACTATTAGAACCATTGTGAAAATCTTAGAGGGCGAACAGCAGCTGCGGAATTACCAAACTAGGCGGGAAAGCCCACAGGCTTTAGTCGTGGGAGGATGTCACCTCTTGTACCCGATCTTGCGCAGGAACTCGCGCCTCTCCCGCTTATCCGCTTCCTTCTCCAGACCAGCAGATTTCGCCCCGTCGACGACGCCGAGCACGCCCCTCCCGCTTCCTGTTTCGGCAATCGCCACTACCACGTTGTTTGAGGTAGCACAATAGATTCCAACGACCTCCTCGACCGCCTTTATCCTGTTGAGGACGTTGATCGGGAATGCACCGTTCAGCACGACAGCGAAGCAATGGCCGGCGGCGACCCTCGATGCGTAGTCGCACGCAAGGTCGATGGACCGCTGGTCCGTTCCGTCGAAGCGGACGAGGGCCTTCCCTGAGGCTTCGCAGAAGGCGACGCCGAACTTGATCCCAGGCACGGCTGTCGAAAGAGTCTCGTAGATGTCTTCCACCGTCTTGATGAAGTGGCTCTGTCCGAGGACTAATTGGAAACCATCAGGGACAAGGAGTTCGACCTGCTCGATCTTCACCCCTCAGAAGGAAATCTGCGGTCTCTAATCCTTTTCCGCGAGAAGGCGAGGAGGTTCAGGCCGTCCTAGTCAAGCTGGACACCTGCGCGCGGAGAGCGGAGAGCCCCGACTGGATGACCTTCTCCTGCCGGACTAGGCCCAACCCGCTGATCACCGCGTCGGATATTGGCTTGCCTTCTCCCTTCGACAAGAGGCTCACTATGAGCGACTGTTCGGGTTCCTTCCCCTCTGCCCCCAACATCTTTCTGAGGACTTCGGGCAGAATCTCCATGGCCTCATAGCCGAGGAAGGAATAGCAGTCTGCGTGCTGGATTGCGTTGTTGAGGAAGGCCGCCTTCTCCTTCACAATCTGGAACGTGATCCTGGTCGACGTAGGCGCGGACGCTTCAGGGTCGGCTTGGGGAGCGTCGAGCACGTCGTAGAGCACAGCCATGGATTCGAGCCTGGCTTCGCAGTCCTTCCGCGAGGCTCGCTCCAGACCAGCCGCAGCCGAAAAAGCCTCGAACTTCTTCGGCGAGCCTCTGGAATGCTCCTTCAACTGTGCGAGGAGGTGGCTGGGGGCGGGCTTGACCTCCAAAGCGTAGAGCCACGCGATCGCGAATTCGTAAGCGGCTGAGAGGAGCCAGAAGTCAGCGTCCTCCGCGGCACCCTTCGAGAGGGCCTCGTCCGCCCTCCCCATCGCCTTCAGTGAGGCACCGAGACGCGCCTGCGCGCCCCTCCGGGAGTTCTCAGGCAGGACAGCCTGCGCGGCAGAGCAGCCCGCGGAGAGAAGGAGAGTGCTATCCCTGACTATCTTGGCGAATGCCATGGAGACCGCGATCTCCGGATCGCTTGGCTGCAGGGCCTCTTTCTCGGAAAGGAAGAAAAGGTCCAGGCGTGCGTCCCCCATCCTTAGAGTGTTCCTTGGTCGAACTTCCTTCGTGACCACGACGACGTCGAATTCGCAGCATTCTCTCTCTATCCCGAGCGAGCGACAGCCGACTAGGGCGACTGCGCTGTCGGAGTAGGTATCGAGCACAGGTCTCAAGAGCTGGACCAAAGTGCCACCGTTTGCTTTCACGGTCCCAATGGGCTGAGAGGAGAACGATATAGCGCTTCAGCCTGTTGCGGAGGGGGTCAGCTTCGCCTCGCGCTCACGACGCAGTCCTCCAGGGAGGCGATGCCGCCTCTTTCAATCCCCGCCGCAGCGCACATGTCATCGATGACGCCGTCAATCAGGACCCTTGCCCCGTCTCCGAAGGTCTTCTGCATCGACCTTGCGTACTCACTTGGACTGCTGACTGCCATCCGCCTATCCACGTAGAAGTCTACGGCCTTCAACGTGTCCCTGTCGAAGACCTTCGAGAGAGCACTCTCAATCGAGTTCAGGACCAGCTCGTCGAGGCTACTTTGGCGCGTCCGCCCTACCCCTGAACAAGCCGTAGGCCCTGCACTCGGCGGAACCTGAGAGAGGAATCGTGAGCGTCTTCAGCTTGGGTTGATTCACGTCGGCAGCCAAGTGCAGGCTAGGGATCGCAATGCCGATAATTAGCACCGCGCCCAGGACGTTCAGAGCGAACCCCAGGTCTAGGGGGAGCAGTTTCACGAATCCGCCCCGGGTCCAATCCTGGCGTTCCAAGCGACTGGGTTGGTCGTCCGTATTGAATTAATGAAGCAAGTGTGGGGAGAAAGCTGCAAGTCTTGCAATTCACTGCAAAAGCGAGCAGAATCGTCCACAACGCATAAATACGTGGTCTGCGGGCTCTTGTTTGTAAATTTAACCGTTTTGGTAGAGAGCATGTTCTCAGACAAAGATTACACTCGGTTGATGAAGCTTCAGAAGGCCATGGACAAGTGCCCTCGCTGCGGCAAGGGCCCCATGGTCGTCGACAGCGCCGGAGGCGAACTCTTCTGCGGCAGCTGCGGATTCGTAGTCAAGGAGAAAATCGAAGAGACCGGCCCCGAGTGGAGGGCCTTCTCCAAGGAAGAGAAGGACGACAGGAGCAGGGGCGGCATACCGACCTCCATAGCCATGCACGACATGGGCCTGGCGACGGTGATCGGGGGCGTCAACAAGGACGCATCCGGCAAGTCGCTCTCTGCGTCAATGAAGGCCACGGTAGAGAGGCTGAGGACCTGGGACAGCAGGAGCCAGGTGCACGAGCCAGTCGACAGGAACCTGAGGCAGGCGTTCAGCGAGCTCGACAGGCTCTCTGACAAGCTCTCGGTCTCCGACGCGGTCGTCGAGAAGGCGGCCTACATCTACAGGAAGGCCCTCGAGAGGGGGCTGGTGAGGGGAAGGTCAATTTCCGCGATAATCGCAGCGTCGCTCTACGCTGCCTGCAGGGATACGCAGACTCCCAGGACTCTGAAGGACCTGGCTGCGGTGAGCAACGTCAAGAAGAAGGACATCGCTAGGTGTTACAGGCTCCTACTGAAGGAGATGGACCTCAAGATGCCGGTGGTAGACCCCACGAAGTGCGTCTCGAGAATCGCTTCAAAGGCTGGGCTCTCCGAGAAGACGAAGAGGAGGGCGCTGGAGATTCTGAAGAGGGCTGAGGAGACGAGGATCTCGGCGGGGAAGGACCCGATGGGTCTCGCTGCGGCCGCGCTCTACGTCGCGTGCACCCTTGAGGGGGAGGACAAGACGCAGAAGGACGTCGCCGAGGCCGCGGGTGTGACAGAGGTCACCATCCGGAACAGGTACAAGGGTCTCAGGTCGGCTCTCGGCATCTAACAGCCCGAAGACAAACCTGCTTTCGAGGTCAGTCTAGCACGCTAGGGTTAGGTTTCCTCGACCAGCCTCGCCTTGCTGATGGCTTCGAGGTCCGACCTAGGGAACGTCTTCGGGAAGTGTTCGGAGAGGACCTTGACGTACATGTCCGTCTCGGCGCCGTCCATGTATTGAAACATGTACTTACCCTTGTAGGGAGACGGTGTGCCCTCCCTCCTCAGAAACTCGATGTGGATTAGGGGTTCGCCCTTCTTGATGGTTATCGGCGTCCTCTCGTTGCTGAGGTTGACCAGTTCGAGTGCGAGCCTTCCGACGAAGCCGCTGTGGACCTTTACCGAGTTGAGGAAAGAAAGGCCGAGCCTACCGAACTTGCTCTTGGAGGTCAGGTGGGCGACGCAGTCGGGCGGGGTGAAGACGATCTCCTTCGAAATCATGTTCCTATGCTCGAGGTAGTTCAGAGTCCTGTCCTCCCTCACGGTCAGGACGTAGCCGTCGCCGTCGAAGGCGCTTTCTACAGATGGGAAGATCACCTTGTACTTGGCCACCATTTCCTTAAGGACTGAGGCCCCCAGGACTGTCAAGAGTATCGCCCCATTGCCTTCTCGCCCAGCCTTATCAAACTTCGAACCTGAGAGACGCTGCCTCCTCCCTTCGTTTGAGGACCCAGCGTATCCCTAGGTATGACACAACGAGGAAGCTCGACACTCCAAGCACACCGATCATGTCGACTGTCACGACCTGCTGAAGGAAGTAGCCGGTGTCCGACGTCCAGGGGATTCCGTACGCGCCTTGGCCAAAGAAAGCGAAGACGCTTCCAAGGTAATCGATCCCCCAATGCACCAAGACAGCAGCGTGGAAGCCGTATCTGATGTAGATGTACCCGAGCACGACCCCGGCGTAGGCAGCCTCGGGGAGCTTTCCAATCTCCCAACCTGAGTTCGAGGTTACGTGGACCAGTCCGAAGGTCAAGGCGCTGGCGGCGAGTGCGAACCCAAGAGCCGCTTTCGTCACGGTGTTGTTCTGCACATCCTCGTACGCCACCGACGGCCTCCAGATGGCCTTGAGGGCAGACCTCCACGGCTTTCCGATGGAGGCGAACGCCGCTATCAGCCCGATGATGAGGACTCTGAAACCGAACTCCTCTCGGAGTGGTGCGATTGTCAGGCTGAGAAAGAGGTTCATGGCGTCGCCGCTCAGCCCTCCCACAGGCACGCCCCCTGCGGTTTCAAGTGTGTCTATGACAAGAATGGTGAAGGCAAGGAACCCCAAGGCAGCCACGGTTGCTAGGAGCGTGTTCGAGAAGAGCGCGCCGAATCCGTCTGTGAAAGCACTCCTCACCGCTCGGACCAGACCTCGTCCCTGGCTCGCAGCGAGGAGGAACATCGAAGCGTAGATTGCGCTCATGGCTACGAAGAAAGCTCCTATGCTCCCTGGCATGGGCACAATCTGAAGGAGTGGGCCCAGGAAGATGTAGATCCCAGAGATTGGCGTCGAAGCGGTGTACGTTTGCGAGAGGTTCGTGTAGAAGACCGTGTATAGCCCGAATGGGAACGACAGCGCGAAGAGGGCCAGCGTGATGACTAGGATTGCTGCGAACGCGCCAGCGAGAATCTGGTAGGGGCGGAGATGCCAACCCTGTGCTTCTGACGTCAGCTCTCTCCCTCATTGTGCGAGGCTTTCTCTAAGTAGACGGTCCCCTTGTAACCGCAGCTGGTGCAGTAGTAGTCTTGAGGGACCAGCCAACCTCCGAGCTTGCTCCCCTTCTGGAGCGGCTTCAGGCACTTCGGGCAAAGCTTCGAAGTTGGGCGAACAGGGCTCCTCCGAGTTATCCTGGGTTTCCCGACCTCGATGTCGCTCGGCGGTGGCATTTGCACCGCGGACAGCAGCCACAGTTTAAAACCGTTCCAAGCGGTTGGCTGCTGGAGAGCCCGGGTGGTCGTCGAATTCTGCTACGCCTGCGGGGCAGAAATGATCGAAGTCCAATCCTGCAGGTTCAGGTGCAACAGCGTGGTGCCCTGCTTGACTGCGGGGACGTCTCAGGCCTGCCGAAGTAGCTCACCACTTTGCGAGCTCGAGCGCAGCCTTCTCCACCTTCTCAGAGCTGGGCATGTACTCCTTCTCGAGTGGCGACGCGAAAGGTATGGGCAGGTCTGGCGAGCATACTCTTGAGAGAGGCGCCTTCAGGCGGTCGAAGGCTTCCTCGAAGACGGTGGCTGCTATCTCTGCCCCAACGCCGCCCGTCTTCATGTCGTCCGAGGCTATCAGCAGCCTTCCGGTCTTGCTGACCGAGTCGATGATCGTCTTTCTATCAAGGGGCTGGATTGTCCTAGGGTCGATGACCTCGGCGTCTATTCCCTTTTCGGCAAGCCTCTCAGCAGCGGCCAGAGCCTCGGGGACCATCCTAGAGATGGCGACGATCGTCATGTCGCCTCCTTGCCTCTTCACGTCGGCCTTGCCTAGCGGGACCTCGTAGTAGCCCTCAGGAACGTCTCCCTTGCTCTTGTAGAGCATCGCACACTCGACGAACAGGACTGGCCCCTTCTCCTTCAGCGAGGCGTTGAGCAGGCCCTTGGCGTCGTGCGGAGTGGACGGAGCAACGACCTTTAGGCCAGGCGCCTGCAGGAACCATGCAGGGAGGAACTCGGAGTGCTGGGCGCCGTGTGCCCTGCCGAGGCTGTACTGTGTCCTGAGCACTAACCCGGCCTTCAGCTGCCCTCCGGACATGTAGTAGAGCTTCGCGGCGTGTGTCACGAGTTGGTCCATCGATATCGGCAAGAAATCCATGTACATTATCTCCGCCACTGGCTTCATCCCAAGGAGGGAGGCGCCGAGAGCGGCCCCCACGATTGCAGCCTCGGAGATGGGCGTGTCGATGACCCTGTCTGCTCCGAATTCCTGCAGCAGACCCTTGGTCACCCCGAAGGCGCCACCGTACGCCCCTATGTCTTCACCGAGCAGAAAGACGTCGTTGCTCCTCTCCATCGCGCTCGAGAGGGCTTCATTGAGGGCCTCAAGGTAGGTGAGCTCTCTCATGTCAGTCACTCTGGGTAGACCATTCCTTGCAGCGTGGAGAACTCCGGGTAGGGGCTCGCCCTGGCCTTCTTCACTGCGGCTTCAATCTCGTTGTCGATTGTCGACCTCATGTCGCCGTATTCCTTCTCCGAAAGCACCTTCTGGTCAACCAGAAGCTTGCTGAACATCGCGATGGGGTCTTTGCCGGCCCACTCCCTCACCTCGTCGCTTGGTCTGTAATCAGCCTTGTCGTAAATGCCGTGTCCCTTCATCCTGTAGGTCCGAGCCTCGATGAAACACGGACCGTCACCCCTTCTGCAGATTCCTCGCGCCTCCTTCATAGCCCTGTAGACTGAGACTGGGTCGTTGCCGTCAGCTACGAAGGTCGGAATGTCATACGCCGCGGCTCGTTCTGCGATGCTCTTTGACGCAACCCCCCTGGCTTCGGGGAGTGACATGGCGTACTGGTTGTTCTCGCACACGAAGATGGCAGGGACTTTCCAGACCGCAGCCAGGTTGACCCCCTCGTTGAAGGAGCCGGAATTCACGGCCCCGTCCCCAAAGTAGGCCACGACCACGGCGTCGAGCCCCTTCTTCTTCACGGCAAGGCCCATTCCAGCAGCTATCGGGATGTTGCTCCCGACGATGGCAGTCGCAAGCATCAGCTTCTTCTCTGTCCAGGTGGCCGCATGCATCGAACCGCCGAGACCTTTGCAGGTTCCGTCCACCCTCCCCATCAGCTCAGCGAAGACCTTGTCGAGCGGGGCGTCCCGCGTCACCGCGTGGCCATGGCCCCTGTAGGTCGCAAGGACGTAGTCGTCCACCGTGAGTGCCTCAGCCGCACCGGCCGCTATCGCTTCCATTCCGAGATAGAGGTGGCAAGGCCCGGTGATGAGGGCCATCTTGAGGTAGAGCTCTTCGACCTTCTCCTCAAACCGCCTCGCCAGCACCATCTTCCTCAGAATCGACTTCAACTTCTCGTCAGGTATCCCGAGTCCCTTCAGCTCGGTCGGCGTAGTGGTTCCGACCGTGACGATATCGTTCATCCGAAACCGCGACCCCCAGAGACGATATAACCTTTCGAGGACATTCTCCGAGACTCATGCCCTATCTCTGGGCCCTGTCGCGTCAGCGCGCGATCAAGGCAGGACTGCGACCTTCAGGGCTTCCCCCCGCTCCATCAGCTCGAAGCCCCTTCGAATTTCGTCCAGGCTGACTCTGTGAGTGATGAGCGGTTTCGTCTTGACTTCGCCGCTCTCAATCGCCCTGACCGCCCTCCTGAACGCAGTGGGCTCGTGATGGAAGGAGCCGATCACACTCGTCTCTCCGTAGTGTATCTTCCCTGCGTCGAACTCCACCCTCGTACCCGAGGCGCAGCCCCCGAATTGAAGGACGCGGCCTCCGTTCCGCGCTGCTCCGAAAGCAGATTCCCAAGTCTCCTTTCTGCCCACGGCCTCCACAACTACGTCCGCCCCTAGACCTCCCGTAGCTGTCCTAACCCTGTCGGCGAGGCTCCCATCGTCAACCTGAATCACGCTGTCGGCTCCCAGCCGAGACGCGACCTCGAGCCTTCCACCCGACCTGTTCGCAACGATCACCTCCGCACCCTTCGCTTTCAGCAGCTGCAGGAACATCAAACCAAGGGCCCCTGCGCCTACTATAGCAACCCTCTCCCCCCGTTCCACCTGGACCCTGTCAAGCGCGTGTATGACAGAAGCCAGTGGCTCAGAACATGCGATCTCTTCGGGCTTTGATCTCTTGAACCTGTAGGTATTCACCTCTGCGATGTTCCTCGGAACGAGCAGGTACTCCGAGTAGGAGCCTGGAACCGAGAAACCGACCAGACCTTCGGTGATACTGCTGCAAAGGGTGTAACTCCCTCGTTTGCACATCTCGCACTTCATGCACGGAGCGGAGTTCGACGCCACAATCCTGTCACCACGCCTGAACTTCGCGCCGCGGCCTGCCTCCTTGACGACCCCGCTGTATTCGTGCCCAATCGTGATCGGAGGCTTGATCAGCGGGTGGCCTCTCATGAACGTCTTCAGGTCCGTGCCACACATGTCAGAAGCCAGGACCTCGATGAGCAGCTCACCTGGGCCGACCTCTGGTTCCGGAACATCCTCCAGCCGCACGTCGCGGGGGGCGTAGAAGCGGGCAGCCTTCAACGACTGCAGGTCGCCTCTCTTGCTTTATAATTAGGCGTGGCCGCCGACCCTTCGCCTTGAAGTCGCTGGTGCTTTCGTCCCCCGGGCACCTTGAGATAAAGCAAGTCCCCGTCCCCAAAGCGGGCAGGGGCGAACTCCTGGTCAAGATGAAGTGCTCAGGGGTCTGCGGTACTGACATCGAGAAAGTCAGGGGAGAGGCGATCACTCCGCCAGTGTTGGGCCACGAGGTTGTTGGAGTAGTGGCGAAGCTGGGAGACGGAGTAAGAGGGTTGCGAAAGGGAGACAGGGTCTTCGCCCACCACCATGCGCCATGTCACAAGTGCAGTGTCTGCGCCAGGGGTGAATACACACTCTGTGCAGAGTTCCCGAAGCACAACATCAGACCTGGAGGTTTCGCAGAGTACTTTGTTGTGCCTCGCTGGAACGTCGAGCGTGGGGCAGTGCTGAAGCTTCCAGGCAACCTCTCCTTCGAGGAGGCGTCTTTCATCGAGCCGCTAGGCTGCTGCCTTCGCGGTCTGGAGGGGGTAGGTGCGGCAGGCGTAAAGAGCGCAGTCATCTACGGGGCGGGGCCTGTGGGCCTGACCCACCTTCTCCTCTTGCACAGCTTTGGCTGCAGAAAGTTGGTGATGAGCGATTTGAGCGCGTACAGGCTGAGCTTTGCGAAGAGGTTGGGTGCCTCGCGGGTTTACGACCCGAGGGAGGAGGGCGCACGGGGACGCGCCTTCGAGCTATTCGGAAGTGAAGGGCCAGAGCTCGCACTCGTTGCAACAGGGAGCCCGGCAGCCTTCAAGTCGGCATTACAGGATGTCTCCAAGGGCGGGAAGGTACTTCTCTTCGGTGCCCCGCCGAAGGGCGCGACTGTGGAAATGAATCTCGCCCAATACTTCCTGAAGGGTATGACAGTAGTCTCGAGCTATTCCACGACTGAGCTGGAAACAAGAAGGGCGCTCCGACTGCTTGCCGACCGCAAAATACACCTCTCCAAGCTCGTGACTCAGAAGTTCAGCCTGGAGGAGGCGCCTGAGGCGTTCCGCGTCGCCCGGGAGCAGAAGTGCATCAAGGCAGTAGTCTGCGACTGACGGCTAGGCCGACTGCTTCACGATTATCTGACCCTGCATCCAGACAGGGTGAATGCTACAGTGATACGTGTATGTGCCAGGGACGGCGAGTGTCACGGTAAATGTCTGTCCATTGCTTAGGCCCGAGCCTCCCGACGCGAACATGGCCGCGCCACTCGGAACGCCCGTTGCCACGACGGTATGGGTGACATTGTCCATGTTGACCCACTCGATGGTGTTGTTGACGCCGATCACCACGACCAGTTTCGCAGGGGCAAAGTTGAGGGCCAGATTGCTGCCCACTCCAGCCGGCATCACGATCTGAACTGTGCTGGGGGTCGTTGCTGTCTGGGTCGGTCCCGCACGGGCCGGGTACAACTCATATGCGGCAAGAGCGGCGATAATGACCACAACGATAGCGATTCCAGCCTTCGCAGCGTTGCTCATGCCGCTTCGTCTGGTCATCGTCATTGTCCGTTGTCTCAGGTCGGCATAGATGAACCTTTGGGGTGGCTAAGGGCCTCGCCGCGCGGCAATGATATAAGCGGGCCAGGACGACGCGACGAAAGTACACAAGCCTTGCCAGTCTGTGATGTCTGCGGAAGAGAGTTCGCCACAGAAGACGCCCTAGCTCAGCACGCGAGGGACAAGCACGAAGGGGGAAGCGGAAAGCCAGTCGGTGCTGTGCCGAGGAAGACGGGCACCGGGGGAAAGGCCTCCAGACCGAGAAGCCTCCGCAGACGAAACCGTCACACCGTGCTGATCGGGGCTGTCGCTGTCGCGGTCGTACTGGGGATTGGGTTCTACTTGCTTATCGCACCATCTCTGGCGGGCCCTCCGTTTGCGTGCACCAACGGCGAGTGGATTCATGTGCATCCTTACTTGCAGATCGCCATTCAAGGCAGCAGCGTGACCATCCCAGCGGGCGCCGGCAGCGTGCAACAGGGGTCGTGCCTCGAACCGATTCACACGCACGACGCCTCAGGCATCCTCCACATCGAATTAGCCCAAGCTGAAGCGACGAAGAACTTCACCTTGGGCGACTTTTTCACCATTTGGAAGTACACCTACGGCACAGTGAATTTCAACGGGAGTTCGCGCCCGATCGTCTTCAACTCGACGGACATCCTCGGTTACAAGACCGACGCGACCCACCAAGTGGTCCTCTTGGTGGACGGGAGGAGCTCCACGGCGTGGGGCTCCCTCAACTTGGAACAGCTGGACTACTGCAGCGTCAACACCACGGGCCCGCCCTGCTCTCCCACAGCGGTGGGCGACCCAACTTGGAACGGCGGAAGCTCCTACCCGTATGGGACGGGTCACACAATAGAGATCGAGTATGTCACGAAGAGCGGGTAGCTTGAATAGGAGCTGCCTGCGAAGACTCTTCGCTCGGGGCGGATACTGATGGGTTTACCAGAGAAAATAAAGAAGATCGAGGACGACCTGCACAGGACCCAGGTCAACAAGAAGACCGAACACCACGTCGGACTCCTCAGGGCCAAGCTGTCCAAGCTCAAGGCTGAGCAGGAGGAGCAGCAGTCCCGGCGCTCAGGCAGCAGCATCGGATACGACGTGAAGAAGTCGGGCGACGCGACGATCGTCATCATCGGCCTCCCGAGCGTTGGCAAGTCGACGCTCCTAAACAGGCTGACAAACGCGAAGTCCAAGGTTGCGCCTTACGCGTTCACCACCCTGGAGGTCGTACCCGGAGTCATGGATTACAACGGAGCAAGGATCCAAATCCTCGACCTCCCCGGGATAATACAGGGCGCATCCTCAGGGAGAGGCCTGGGCAAACGCGTCCTCTCTGTGGCCAGGAACGCAGACCTCATCCTCTTCATAGTTGACGTCTTCCAACCAGACGCCAGGGCCCTCCTCGAGAAGGAGCTCAGGAACACTGGGGTCAGGGTCGACGAGAGGCCCCCGAACGTCGTGGTCGAGACGACTAGCGGAGGGGGGATACAGGTCGCGCTTCAGGGGAAGCTTACCAAGATGAGCGAGACTCTTGTGAAGGAGATACTGAGGGTCTACGACATCAATAGCGCGCGAGTGGTCATAAGGGAAGATGTCACGGACGAGCAGTTAATCGACGTCTTGCCGGGGAACAGGTCCTACATCCCGTCCCTGACTGTGATGAACAAGATCGACCTCGTCAACGCCGGGTTCACGACCGAGCTGAGCAGGAAGCTCCCCTACTCCTTCGTCCCGATATCCGCGGAAGCAGGCGTCAACATAGCCGCCCTGAAGGAGGAGATCTACAAGAGGCTCGGCTTCGTCAGGATCTACATGCGGAGGAGGACGGGCGAGACTGACTTCGAGGAGCCCATGATTGTAAAGAGGGGCTCCACAATAATGGAGGTCTGCGACAAGGTCCACAGGGGGATGAAGGACGACTTCCGTTACGCGCTTGTGTGGGGTAAGAGCGTCAGGTTCGGCGGGCAGCGCGTGGGCATAAACCACAGGCTGTTGGATGAGGACGTGTTGACGATAATCACGAGGTAGAACTCAAGAACGGAATGACCGAGGAGATGCTGAAGTCTCTCGAAGAGGAGAGGAAGGTCAGAAAGATAGCGACGATTCCAGAGGTGGTCAGGATAATCGTGAGCGAATACTACAAGACGAAATCAGAGAACTGAAGGCAGAGGTCAAGCGCCTAAGGAGCCAGTCTCGTCTTCTGTTCCTTATGGTGTTCTTCCTTCTGATTGCGGTTCTTGCCCAGTTCTTGAGGGGCGTTTGAATTGCAGAAACCCCTCGCGTTGCAGATAGATGATTCCTGTGACAATGGTGAGCACAAGGCCGAAGAACTCGATATACCCTCCCCACAGTCTCCAAACATTCGAGAACCAACCCCAAGTAGGATAGGGAGGGTTCAACGCTGTGTTCATGACTGCGATGTCGTATTGGTAGATAGTTCGTGCGGCGTTGTTGGCGTTGACCGCCACATCGCCATAGACCATAGAGGAGTTGGTAATCCAGACCAGCGGGATGAGGGTTTCCCCGACTGCCGACTCGGAGTAGTAGTTCGAGAAGATGAGGCCGTAATTCGTTTTATGATAGTCGATGGAGATGTTGTTGGGCGACAACTTCGTTCCCATTGCTGGCCTCAGGTAATCTGCCGTCTCGTTTGTGATTACAACCGTCTGGGGACTGGCATTCTGAGAGGTTCTGAAGATGAACTCAATCCAGCCACTAAAGGTTCCGCTGTCTCTGGCGACCTGAACCTCCCAACTCCCAATGGGTCGGTAGAGGTCGAAGAAGTGTGCGATGCTGGTAAAGTTAGCCCATTTCCCTTGATTCTTGGCGAGCAGGCTGTTGTAATCGGCGATGGTGTTGTTCACAAATTGCGAGACTGCGGTTTGGTTAATCGGATAGTTGCCGCTGGGTATGGGCAGGTTGGGGGACGCAAAGACGATAGGGAATCCCACCGTCTGTTTTGGTGGGGTTGGATGGTAAGAGAGAATCTCGTTAGCCGCGAAAACGAATGCTATGACGACGATGGCAGCTATCTTCTTCTTCGTCAGGAATTTCTGGTTGAATCTGAATCTTCGTTTGACCGCTATTCCACTCCCCCATCAACCGACGTTGAGCAGCATCCTAATCCCCTTCATCCACCGAGGACTTTCCAGAACCCGCGCGCGGGTTCTGTTCGGTTCACGGTTGGTTCGTCTTCCTGTTCGAACCCGTTTGGCGACCCGCATTCTGAATCACCGTTAGCCATTTGTTTTCCCCCTCTATGCGAATCCCTGCCTTCTCGGCAGGAGTTGCCCCATGAAGGCTCTCATGCGGTCGGAAGTAATTGTGGTATAGCTGGACTCCCTTGAGAATCGGGGTGTCCACCCGCTTTAGCCCCCTCATCACCTTCTCTCTGTCCCGAATCTCCCCATTCATCCTCTCCATCTTGTTGTTGTGCGTCGTGCCGTCAAGTCTGATGTCCCTGACGTGCTGGGTCTTGGGGTTGGTGTTAGTCCAGAACTCCTTGATGATGGGCTGAATGAAATGGTTTCCCCCGTCGGTTATCATCGTGAGTGGCCTCTTCCCTGCCACCCTCTTCGCTTCCGCAAATAGCGGCCTTACGTCAGCCGTGAACTTCCCGTCTGCCACCTGTTGAGAAATCCAGAAGCGTGTCTGGTCGTCCATCAAGGCGAAGACGAACTTGACGTTGCCCTTGAACTTCACGAACACCTCGTCTGCCCTCCAAGTGTTCGAGACTTGCGGGGTAATCTTGTCGAGATACTTGTCCATCAGGGCGACGTATTTCCTAATCCATTCGTAGATGGTTGAATGAGCCACTCGCACTCCGAGCAACAGCAACGCCTTCTGCGTGTTCCGTAGAGACTCCCCAGAGAAGAAGAGTTGCATTGCCGTCGTTATTGCCTTCGGGTCGTGCTTCATCCCTTCGAAGCCTACGTTGATTGTGAAGAATCTCCCACATCCTCGGCACTTGAACTTCTGGATGTCTCCCGCCTTGTTGTGCCTGATGCCCCACTTCATCAAGTCCTCAGAGCCGCATACGACGCAATCCTGAGCCTGAATCGGCATAACCCTTGTCTCTGCCTCTACCTTCTGCCTCAGAATCCATGAAATCTCAACAGCCCAAACATGCTTGCACTTCTCCCCTCGGTAGGTCGAATCGGGGCACGAGCAGGCCCACCCCGTCTCCGTTTGCTCGACTTGGTATTCCTTATCCATCCTCTGCGAGTGGACTCTGTAAGAATGGTCGTCCACCCTCTGAACCCACCCGAACTCGCGGGCGATTGCCTCACCCTTCGCTTCGCGGGCGTTGAAGGCGGGTTGCATGAACCTGTGGCTCATTCAGTCGGCCTCCATCTCGCGCCTCGCCTCGGCGTAAGCCTCGTGTTCGGCGTATTCGTCGGCGTCCATTTCGTAGCGGAGTTGTTCTGATTGCATGCCGTATGTATGGCAGTATGGCCTATATATCACTTGCCGTCTTGCCGTCTCACGGTCATTCTGTCGGTAGGGCAAGCCTTATTAACAAAAGGTTTCGCTACCGTATGCGTGGACAAGAAAGACATGGATGAAATCGTGAAGACCACGTTCAGGCTTCCCAAGTCCAAGCTGAAAGAGGTGAAGCAGTTCGGACTCGATAACGAGAAGTCCGACACAGAGATATTCCTTGAGGCCATCAACGAATACTTAGAGAAGCACGAGAGGAAGAAATGACCCCTGAAGAAGAAGCCCAGGTCGAAGCAGAGATAGCACAGGCCAAAAAGGAGACTGAAGGCGTCATAGGGAAAATCCAATCCGATATCAAATGGATGAACGAAGAGCAAGAGAAATGGTCAGGACAGGCGGAAAAGGCTAGGAAAAAGAGGAAGCACGACAACCTGTTGCTATACACTCTGTTCGCGATGCACTTTAGCTCAAACATCTTCTTGAGTGAAACCAACATCAACTTCCTTCGAGAAGTCAATAGACTTGCAATAGAATCCGTAAGAAACAGCATCAGCCTCTCGAAAGTCATAGAGAGGATTCCAGACATGGAGAAGAAGAAGGAAGAGCTAGACCAGATAATCCAAACCGAGGTGCAGAGCTTGAAGGCGATAGCAAAGAAGCTTCAGGATGCGCAAGCCGCTAGGAAGGAAGGGCAACCTTCCCAGCCACCACTTGGAGGCCCTTACGCTTGAACGACTATTTCTTGAAACTTCAAGCCATCAGTGAACTCAAGGAAATAGCGAAGATGGCAGAGGCTAACCGAGAAGCGGCAGAAATCCTCCTTTCAACTTTGGGGTGGCTCAATAGATACTGTGATGAGAACCACATAAAAGCTCCAGACGAGGATTTGGTCATCGACCAGATGGACAAGCTCCAAGCTCTCCTATCACCAAACGACGCCGAACAGAGAAAACGACCAAACGACAAGCGAACAGAACCCGCGCGCGTCACACTTTTATACTGGAAGCGCTCACGCCGTCTCGGAAACTATGGCGCCAGCGCCTTCGATGCTAATGATAGAGGATGCGCTGCAATTCGTCGGCGCCTTCGTTTCGCTATCGATAGCTTACGTCTCGTACCGTGGGGTGAAGCAGACGGACAGCCCCTCTCTGCTCAGGCTTGCAACAGCGTTCGCCCTACTCGGCTTTGGTTTCGTGATCGAGGCTTTCGTGGGTGCGGCTGTGTTCCTGCCCTGGCTGTCCGCGCTTACGGCGACCGTGGTCGTCGCAGGCTTGCTCCTTGAGACGACCGGGTACTTCTTCCTGGCGTTCTCTCACGCCGTGGACGTCATGCTGGCAAAGAGGCTGGGGCTTGCGCTGATGGTATTCCCAGTGATAACTATCTCCGGAACCCAGCTCGGCTACATTCTGGGCATCCTCTCCTTCTACTTCGTGCTCTACGGGATGGTCGAGACGCTCTACGCCTACGCTCGCACCAGGAAGCCGGACACTCTCCTGATAGCGACCGGCTTGGCTCTCCTAGGGGTGGGAACGTTCGTCCAGTGGTTATCGCTGCTATACTTCCAAGTTGACGTTCTTTCACTAATCCAGATTATAACGAGAGAGGTGGGACTTCTCATATTGTTCGTGCCCGTGCTGAAGTTCGCATTCGGAGGAGTGAAGCTCGATGGCCCAGTATAGAACCCAGGTCAGGATAATCGCTGACGTTCTCAGCACCGCCAGAGACATGAATACGGAGGGGACCGGGGTGGGCATAACGATGCTCCTGAGGAGGGGCAACATGTCGTACACCAGGATGAGCAAGCTCCTCTCTGAGCTCGTGGGCTCGGGCCTCCTGCTGGAGCTGAACAGCGAGAAGATATCGAAGTACAAGATCTCGGACAAAGGGCTGCAATACCTGGCTGCCTACGGGAACTTCGAGGACTTCGCCCAATCTTTCGGTCTCAGACTGTAGAGGGCGGCCATAATGACTGTAGCAACCAAGGACCCACTCAGAGCCCTTAAGCTGGCAACGATCCTCAACATCATCCTGCTGGCCGTCCAGGCTTGGACGGGCGACGTCGTGAGCCTGTTCGGAGCCTTCCCGAGCGGCGCGGTGAACGGCATCGGCGGGTTCTTCCAGTCCCTGCAGGCTTCAGGTCCCGGCCCACTCGCCACGTTCCACGGGGTCGAGGGTCTAATCGTCATCATTCTCTCGGTCGCCATAGCTGCGCTCTCCTTCAGGTCCAAGGCGAGGAGCGTCCGCATCGTCTCCCTCCTCGGCCTCTTCTTCGTGCTCGCTGCTGCCCTCGGCGGGTTCGAGTTCGTCTTCTCCAGCTTCCTGAACAACGGGAACTCGGCTCAGATGGGTGGCGCCTTCCTCGGCGCCTACGCCATGTACTTCCTCGTCCTCTACTATTCGAAGTAGCGAAGCGCTCACTTTCGCGCGCCTCCCCCCTCGAACACTTTCACTGCGCCGTTTCCTGTTAAATGCCAGACGCCAGTTTCAGCCTCCGGTCTGAATGGCCGGGCTCCATTATCTGCACGAACTGGACGGAGGCGGCAGGGAGAGGTTCGTCTATCTCTGCTCGAGCTGCAGCTGCGTCCTGCGCGTCAGGCAGGAGCTCAGGCCTGTGGCCGAACTCGTCGACTCCCTGGAGGGGCGGTGCCCGAGCTGCGGAGGGAGGCTGGAGGGGGCGACAGAGTGCAGGCTTGCAGCCATACCCGAGGATTGGTCTTCGATAGATTTCTCTGTCCCCAGGCAGGCAGCGAAGAAGCAGGCCTACTTCCAACAGGCCTCCTCCTTCGCGCACTTCTCCCTCGGCTTCGCGCCTCTGGACAGGCTCCTGAGGCCGCTGGCGACGAACAGGCTCGTCACCCTGGTCGGGAGCGAGTCGTCGGCGGTGGCGGAACTGGCCGCTTTCAGGGCCCAGCTGCCTCTCGATATGGGAGGCCTCGACTCGACTGTGCTCTTCATCGACGGCGGGAACAACTCCGACCCGTACCTCTTCGCCTCGTTCGCTAGGCAGCGCGGCGTCAACCCGAACGACGCCCTCAGGAGGGTCACGGGCTGCAGGGTCTTCACCATGTACCAGCTCGCGGACCTCGTCTCGAAATACCTCGCGCCTGCTGTCGAGGATTACGCTGCGC
The DNA here is from genome assembly GCA_032906765.1 of Nitrososphaerales archaeon. NCBI lineage: Archaea > Thermoproteati > Nitrososphaerota > Nitrososphaeria > Nitrososphaerales > Nitrososphaerales archaeon. The sequence continues at coordinate 222,950 of JAJTZB010000002.1, read as the reverse complement.
AGCTCGTGGTCATATCAGACTTGCTCGGCACTTTCAACGAGCCGGAGCTGGATGAGAGGGAGGCGAGGAGGCTCCTGAGCGGCGTCGAGCGTGGGATTGAGCAGGCGAAAAGGAAGGCGCTGGTCATCGCAACCCTCGCCTCGCCGAACAAGTACGACGAACAGGTGGCACAGTGGGCTGACACCTTGGTCAGCCTCTCATCTGACGGGGACAGGGTCCGTGCCCAACTCCTGAAGCATACGTCCAAGGGGTGCTCCGCTTCGAGCTTCACAATCGCCGACCTCCTGAGGCGGAACAGACACGACGACGCCAGGGGAGCTGAGGTGGACGAAGGGTTGACGGAACCCCTTAAGTAAGGATCCCACTTAGAGAACCTTGACGAACCATGACTGACTCTGAGACACTTGAGAACCTCTTGAAGAAGGCCATGGAGAGGCCTGGGGTAGCAGTGGTCATGAAGCTGCAGGAACAATACGAGCCGGTCCTCGCCAGGACGCGAATGAACAATAGGTCAGTGGCCACGACCAGCGTAAGTAACTCCACCTCCTGAAGGATCAGAAATCATGCCCACTTGGGGCGAAGAGCTCAAGGAACTTGCTCAGCTCCAGAAGGAGGGTCATCCTTCTCCCTTCGACTACCTGAGAAGGAAGCACCTTACTACCCTCAGTTCGTACACTAAGAGGAACATAGTATCGTATTCTTCGAGGTGGACAATCCCAACTCCCGGGATATCTCCAGAGTTGACCTCAATGACAGAAGAAGACATCTACGGCTTCATGGAGGTCTTCCATGGTCTCTCCCCGGGTCCACTTGACCTACTGCTGCATATGCCTGGTGGTTCGACAGAAGCGGTGGAAGGACTGGTAGCGTATGTTCGTTCGAAGTTCAAAGATGTGAGAGTAATCATCCCCCATGCGGCCATGTCAGCCGCAACGATGCTCGCCTGCTCTGCCAACAAGATAGTCATGGCAAGACACTCATTCATCGGACCTATCGACCCTCAACTCATCGCGATGACTCCCTTGGGTCCCCAGGCGATACCGGTGCAAGCCATCATCGACCAGTTCGAACTCGCAAAGAGTGACTGCAAGAATCCGGAACTCTTGGGAGCGTGGGCGCCTATCTTGCCACAATACGGTCCCGCTCTCGTTGTGCAGTCAAGGGACGCCTTGGCCCTTTCTGTTGAGCTAGTATCGACTTGGCTCCAAAAGTACATGTTTCGCGCTCTGCCGGATGCAAAAACCAAGGCGGAAACAGTTGCAACCAAGCTGGCGGACCATCGGCTTTTCAAGACTCATGCCCGGCACATCGACCGCGAACAGGCACGTTCTATCGGCCTCGTTATTGACGGCCTGGAGGAGGACCAAATGCTTCAGGATTTGGTTCTCTCGACTTTCCATGCCACGACTTTGACATTCCAGTTCACTCCCACTGCAAAGATAATCGAGAATCAGCTAGGCAACGCATACGTGAGACAATTCATGGTTGCGCCTCCGATTCAACCACAGGGAGAGGGTCAGAAGACATCCCAGCAACCATCCGTTCCCAGCGGCTGAGCCTCTGGAGGCCGCGTTACGGCCGACTTGGCAGAACCACTTCTACTCTCCATCTTGACACTTCCGCTTATCTCCCTCCTCACGAATAGTTTCATCGCACCGTCTGACGTTAAATGCGAGCGAGGAGTTTGAGGAGTCATGGGCAGGACAGTGCCGTCCTTCAGGATAGCCGAGGCCCAGGAAGTCGGCGAGTGGAGGGCTTTCAGGAAGGCGCTCCCGAGGAGGGAGAGACCTGTCTTCGACGAGATGCTGAGCACCGCACGGCTGTACACGTCGGCGTCATCAGCTGCGGTCCGTACCTCGCGGTTCGAGGGCATGGCGATGGCCATCGTCTTCCACCACTACAGGCTTCTGGCACACATGGCTGGAGTGATTGCAGAAATCAGGCGAAGGGAGGGTCGCGAATGACGCTCTCGGATTCCGAGGTCGTGGAGGAGATTGAGAGCTGGAGGCGCTTCGCCGACTCGCTCAGAGCAGACGACAGGGAGCTCTTCAAGGAGATGATGAGGCTCTGCTACGAATACATCCCTGCAATGCAGGCGAGGGCCTCCCCAGCCCCGAGCGAGCCTCTCTTCATGAGCCTCCTGCTGACGCAGCACAAGACGATCAAGTGGTTGACGCGCGAAGTCGAGAAGCTGAGGGCTGAGAAGGATGAAGGGCTGGGTACTTGACCTCTATCCGGGCCGGCCTGGGGAGATGGTCGTCTGGCTCAAGGACGAGAAGGGCGAGGCGGTCAGGCTTGTTGACCACTGGTCACCCTCCATCTACATAGCCGCAGACGACAGGGCAGACCTCGGCGTCCCGCTCAAGGTGGTCGGCCAAGAGCTGGCGTGGGTGCGGGTGGTCCGAAGGTACGAGAGAATCACCGATCAGGAGACGACCGAGGTCGTGGAGGTAGGGGTGAAGGACGCGAGGAGGGTCCAGCAGCTCGCCGGACGGATAGAAAGGCTGGGTCCATTCGGTACCTACAGGCTCTACAACGCTGACGTCCCGCCCAACCAGAGCTACCTCTACGAGAAGGACCTCTTTCCGCTGGCCTACTGCGAAGTGGAGCCTGGGCCCGACGGGCTCGACTGGAGGCTCGACGACGACGTGATGTCCTACGACTACCGGCTACCGTCCCTTCGGATTCTGGGCCTGGACGTCGTGGTTGACAGGCAGGGGAAGATGCCGAAGAGTACTGACAGAATCAAGGAGGCGAGGCTGAAGGGTGAGGAGGGCGAGCTCACTATAGACTCCGGGTCGGAGGCCGACAAGATACTCGAGCTTGTAAGGGCTGTGAAGAATCTCGACCCCGACTTCATAACCACCAGGGACGGCGACACCTTCCTGTTCCCGTACCTGGTCATGAGGGCCGAGGTCAACGGCGTCTCGGAGCAGCTCAGCCTCGACAGGGACGGAACGATGCTGAGGCTCCCTGCCAAAAAGGGCACCTCCTTCTTCAGCTACGGCAAGATACACTACAAGCCCTCGGCCATCAAGCTCCAGGGCAGGGTCCACATCGACACCTCGAGCTCCTTCTCCTACTCGGAGGCAGGCTTCCACGGCCTCTTCGAGCTGAGCAGGATCTGCAGGATGCCGCTCCAGACTGCCGGGAGGGCGAGCATAGGCAAGGCCCTCTCCAGCATCCAGTTCTACCAGGCCTTCAAGAGGGGTATTCTCATACCGTGGAAGCCGACCCTGGCGGAGCGCTTCAAGGACAGAGGCGAGCTACTGGTGGCCGACAGGGGCGGCTTCATCTTCGAGCCGAAGATGGGCCTGCACGAGGGCGTTGCCGAATTAGACTTCAATTCGCTCTATCCCAGCATCATGCTCAGGAGGAACATCTCCGCCGAGACGGTCAGGTGCTCCTGCTGCCCGGACTCGGACAACAGGGTCCCAGAGCTCGGTTGGAACGTCTGCAAGAAGAGGATCGGGATTGTCCCCAGGTCAATGGAGATAATCGTGGAGAAGCGGCTGAGGTATAAGGAGCTCAAGAAGAACTCCACGGGCGCGGAGCGGGAAAAGTACGACCAGTGCCTGGCCGCCCTCAAGTGGGTCGGGGTGGCGACATTCGGCTACCTCGGCTTCAATAACGCGAAGTTCGGCCGCATAGACGCTCACATCGCTGTCTGCGCCTGGGACAGGAAGATACTGGTCGACGCAGCGAGGGTGGCAGAGCGCAGGGGTTTCGAAGTCATCCACGGCATAGTGGACTCGCTCTGGCTGAAGAGAGAAGGTGCCGAGGAGGCCGACTACCTTGAACTGAAGGCAGAGATAGAGGCAGAGACAGGCTTCCCGCTATCTTTCGAGGGCATATACAAGTGGATAGCCTTCCTGCCATCCAAGGTTGACGCAGGGCTTCCGGTCCTGAACAGGTACTTCGGCGCCTATCGGGGCGGGGGGCTGAAGGTGAGGGGGATAGAGGCGAGGCGCCACGACACGCCTCTTCTCTTCAAGCGATGCCAGATGGAGATTCTCCGCATCCTGGCGGATGGGGACACAGTCGAGGATGCGAGGAAGAGGCTCCCGCAGTGTGTCTTGGCCTTCGAGAAATATGCCAATGTCATCGAAGAGCGCGGCGCCCCGGCCGAGGAGATGGCATTCGCCATGAACCTCTCGAAGAGACCAGAGGAGTACGTCAACAGGACGCTCCAGTCGTCTGTAGCGAGGCAACTGGCGGAGAAGGGGGTCGACCTTCACGCGGGCGAGGGTGTCAGATACGTGATCAGAGACTACCAGTCAAGCGGCTCGAGGAGGGCGGTCCCGGTCGATTTCGAAGAGGCGATTGAGTACGACACGAAGAGGTACGTCAGACTGCTGGCGGAGGCGTGCGCGTCAGTTCTGAAGGAGTTCGACCAACGGTACGGCGCAACCTTCCTCGTCCGCCAGCACGAGTGCACGTCCACGATAAGCTGAAGCGGTAGGTAGGGCAACGAAACCAGTTTATACATCCTTTCCGAGCCATCGCACGTCAGTAATGATAGGAATGGTTGGAGCGGGCAGGATCGGCACCGCGGTCGCGCTTGAGGTTGCTTCCGCTGGGGTCGACGACATTGCGCTCGTGGACATAATCCCGGGTCTGGCAGAGGGGGAGGCGCTCGACATAAGCCACAGGCTCTCCGACGCGGGTGTTGACGTCAACGTCACAGGTTCGACGGACTACTCCACCTTGAAGGGAGCAGAGGTCGTGGTGATATCGGCCGGTCTCGCCAGAAAGCCCGGCATGACGAGGATGGACCTCCTCTCGAAGAACTCGGGCATTATCGGGTCCGTTGCGAAGGACGTGGCCAAGAACGTGCCGGACTCAATCATCGTGATGGTCACGAACCCGATGGACGTGATGACCTTCATCGCGCTGAAAACCTCCGGCTTCCCGAAGAAGAGGGTGGTCGGCATGGGAGGTATCCTCGACAACTCCAGGTTCAAGTACGTCCTGGCGAAGAAGCTCGGCGTTTCTCGGGCGTCGATTACATCGTTAGTCATGGGTGAACACGGCGAGAACATGATCCCGGTAGCGAGCCACACGTACATCGGCGGCGTCCCGCTCACGACGCTCCTCTCCGACGAGGAGGTCCTACAGACGATAGAGGACACGAGGAAGGTGGCTGCCGAGGTCATCTCTAAGAAGGGAGCGACCGTCATCGCTCCCGGCAGGTGCGTCGCCAGGATGGTGGAGGCCATCGTCCTCGACAAGAAGGAGGTGCTTGCAGCTTCGACGTATCTCGAAGGCGAGTACGGGTTGAGCGGCCTCTGCATCGGAGTCCCGATCAAGCTGGGGAAGGGCGGCGTGGAGAAGATTTACGAGCTGAAGCTCTCCGACCGGGAGAGAGATTGGTTCAACAAGGGAGCAGACACGCTCCGTGAAGCGATAGCGAGCATCCCGCAGGCCTAGGCTGCTGGCTCCTGCTGAGCCAAGCCGCGCCAATCACAACGCTAAAGAACCATCAGAGTCGGCCGACGTTTCAGATGCTCATCATCGCCCTCTTGAAGGGCGTGCCCGCACGCACTACTCAGGTGGTCCAGGTGGGAGGCGTCTTGAACAGGGAGGCGATGGACATAGTCCTCAACCCCCACGACTCGAAGTCGATAGAGGCGGCAGACTTTGTGAAGCGGAGGGTGGGCGGAAAGATCGTCGCGCTGAGCATGGGCCCAGACATGAAGCTCATCCCCATAATGAAGCCACTTTTCGACGCGGAGGTCTACGGCGTGGACGAGGAGTGCGTTCTCAGCGACAGGAAGATGGCCGGCTCCGACACACTCGCGACGGCATACGCCGTTGTGCTGGGAATCAGGAAGGTCCTCGAGAGGCACACCAAGCCGATCGACCAGCTGGTCGAGGCAATCAGGAAGTACGGCTACTCGGACGCAGTACGGGCGAAGGCGGCAGAACTCTACAACTCCGACCTCCTTCCCAACCGAATCTACTCTCAGCTCCCATCTGTGCGGGACAGCATCGTCCAGACTTTCCTTGAAGGGAAGCTGACTGCCGAGCAGGCCGTCGCCATGCTCGAGAAGGAGAAGGAGGCACTTTCAAGGTTCATCATCGTGTCTGGGATAAAGACGACAGACGGGGAGACTGGCAGCGTCGGTCCTCAGGTCTCGGAGGGTGTCTCGGAGCTTCTGGGAAAGGTCGTCCCCCACGCGACCTACGTCGAAGACTTCGACGTCGACCCTGACACGCTGCTAGTCGAGTCGGAGCGCAAGATTGGTTCGCTTTCGCAGAGGTTGGAGATGGAACTCCCCGCCCTCCTGACCATCTCGACGGAGTACAGGCCAAGGGGACCGACGGCTTCAGACCAGACGAGAGTGCGCTACAACAACTACCGTGGGAAAGTTCTCCAGGCAATCAAGTGGACAGCGGACGACCTGGGTGCGGACCCCCAGAGGCTAGGCCTCGCAGGGTCTCCAACGATTGTCGGACCAGGGATAGAGATTGGCAAGCCGCCCGTGCAGAAGTTGGTCGGGAGGAGCAATGTCTTCGTCGGCCATTCAGACGAGGTCGAATTCGAAGGGAAGAAGTTTGGACCGTTCGACAGGGGAGACCTCGCGGACGGCCTCCCTATCGGCCTGCTGCAGCAGCTTACGGCAAGGGGTCTGACGGGCTCCTTCACCTACGAGATGATGAGGGAGGACCTCTTCAAATGAGCGATGGACCGACGGACGTCTGGGTATACCTGCAGCACGACGCTCACGGCCTGACGAGGGAATCGCTCGAGCTGATAGCGGCCGGGAGGAAGGTCGCTGACACACTCAAGCAGGACGTCGTAGGCGTAATCATAGGGCATAGGGTCAGGGGGATGGCGGAGCAGGCGATCCAGTACGGCGCAGACGAGGTCCTCTACGTCGACTCGCCCGAGTTCGAGACGTACTTCAACTTGCGCTACATCGACGCCGTCCACTCGATGATCGTCGCCAAGAATCCGTACATATTCCTCTTCGTTGCCAACGAGCTGGGCAAGGACATAGCGGCCAGGATAGCCTACCGCGTCAGGACTGGCCTGGCCACGGACAACGTCCAGCTCGAGATAGAGGACTACTTCAACCCGCAGCTCAAGGAGAACTTCAAGAACCTGCTGATCCAGATTCGCCCCGACTTCGGTACCAGGCTCGCGCGCATCTACACTCCCAAGACGAGGCCGCAGATGGCGACAGTCAGGCCGGGAAACTTCATTCCTCTTGAACCAGACCCGAAGCGGAAAGGCCGTTTGGAGGAGTTCAACGCGGAGCTCAAGGAGTATCCCGCCAAAGTCAAGGAGGTGGTGGAGCTCCCGAAGCCGCCCGTCGACTTGGCAGGGTCGGACGTCGTGATCTGTCTCGGGCTCGGGGTCCTCAATGACAAGTCGGGGAAGGCAAGGAACCCGAAGGACGCCTACAATCTGGCCGTGGAGCTCAAGAGCGTCTTCGAGAACAAGTACGCCATGAAGGCCGAGATCGGCGCCACAAGGTCTTTGATCTATGCCGAGGTGAAAGAGCTTCAAGGCCTCCTTGACAGATACCACCAGATAGGCCAGACAGGAGCCACCGTCAGCCCCAAGCTCTACTTCGCCTTCGGCGTCAGCGGTGCCCTTCAGCACAGGGTTGGCATGTCAAGGTCGAGGAAGATAGTCGCCATCAACACTGACCCGAACGCGCCTATCCTTCAGATGGCCCACTACCCGATTGTCGGCGACCTATACGAGGAACTGCCGAAACTGATTCACCTTCTGGGAGGAGATAGAGCTGCGGTCTGAGTTCGACGCCATAGTCGTCGGTGCGGGGCCGGCCGGCTCGGCCGCTGCTCTGGCACTCGCACGGAAGGGGATGAACGTTCTCACCCTGGACAAGGGCAAGATACCGGGCGAGAGGAACATGACTGGCGGGGTCCTCTACGGCGACTTCGACGGGAGCCACGGGATGGTCAACCTTCTTCCTAATTACGAGACCGCAGCGCCGCTGCAGAGGAAGATTCTCTCCCACGAAGTTGTCCTCCTGTCCGACCCGGACTACTCGAGTGGGAGTGCTCGCTACTCCAAGCTGACCAAGGGCTCCCTGGCCGCGAAGCTGGGTTTCTTCTATATGGACTTCGATACGGGCCACGACCACTCGGTACTCCGGAGGTCTTTCGATCGATGGTTCGCTGAGACCGCTGTCGAGGCGGGCGCTATGCTCTCGACGGAGACGACCGCTGAGGAGCTCCTGATTGAAGAGAACAGGGTGGTGGGGGTCAGGACTACAAAGGAGGAGCTGAGGGCGAACGTCGTCATCGACGCGTCTGGCGTCGCGTCCAGCCTTGTCGAGCAGGCTGGTCTGCGGAGCAATCTGGTGCCAAGACAGCTGTATCACGGGATCAAGAGGGTTTACAAACTGGACGAGGGGACCATCGAGAAGAGGTTCAAGGTGAGGAGCGGCGAGGGCCGGGCCATCTTCTTCCTCGGCAACTTCATGCACGACATCGGGGGAGGCGCGTTCATCTACACAAACAGGGACACGCTATCGGTCGGGTTGGTAGTCTCGATGGACTCGCTCATCAGGGCGACCACGGAGCACTTTGACAAGGTCGGCAAGCTGGTCGACGTGCAAGACGAGTTCGAGAGGCACCCCATGGTCGCGGAGCTCCTCGACGGCGCTGAGGCGCTAGAATACTCGGCCCACAACATCCCCAAGGGCTTCAAGTGCATCCTGAAGCGGCCGTACTCGGACGGTTTCATGGTCGCCGGCGACGCGCTCGGCGCCTTCGTCAAGATTGGTCCGATGATAGACGGCATGAGGAGGGCCGTGGCTTCGGGCATGATGGCGGCCGAGGCCTACCTTGCCGCTGCGCCGTCTGATTCGTTCAGGGCAAGGAACCTCTCAAGGTACAGGGACCTGCTAACTCCCGTTTACGAGGACGTAAACAGGTCGGGGCGCGACAGCTTCATCTCAGAGAGTTCACTCGTGTATCACACCCTGCCCCGGGTCGTCTTCGGGACCAGACTGCTCACGAAGACACACAAGTTCAGCGCGGCGTCTTCTGGGCCTATCGTCAAGGACGCGATGCAGAGGGTCCAGGAGGGCACGAGCCTTCTGACGTACGACGAGGATGAATCGTACTCCCACATCATCGTCGATACTGTCCTCGCATCGAAGTCCATCACCAAGCCGTGGGTCCCGACCTGCCCAGTCAACTGCTACACGCTGGTCACGGCCAAGGGGGTGTTCGCCTCCTACAAGGACCTCTACGAGCACAACCTGACCCAGCTTCGGGAGAAAGGAGGTGACGAAGATTCGCTCAGAACGAAGGCGTTCCGTCTGACCCAGCAGGACGTTTCCGAAGGCCAGCTCAAGTTCGACCACGTCGCCTGCGTAGGTTGCGGTACTTGCGGCGCCATCGGCCCGAGGGAGATGGTCCTCTTCAGGCACGAGAAGGACGGGTATGGCGTGCGGTACAAGTACGGCTGAGCGCTTCGCCATCCAGTAGTCTGGAGGGTATTCTGCGCTTGCCAGAACTACGTTCACCCCCTGCTCCTGGACGCAAAGCCATGACGGACTCGGAGCGCGGGGTCCAGCCTCAAGGAGAGCCCTTCTCGGATTCGGGTCTGCAAGCTTAAATTGAGAACGGAAAGGGCGAGTGAGTCACCGATGTCCTATCCCTACCTCGAGAGGCTGGAGAGAACAATCAAGCAGCACGAGGGGTGGAGGCTCGGCGAGTGCCTCAACCTCATCCCATCCGAGAACCGCAGCAGTCCCCTTTCTCGGCACATGTTCACCACCGACCTTGGGAACAGGTACACCGCTCCTGACAGGTTCTACAGGGGTACGAGGTACCTAGACGAGCTCGTTTCTCTCTCTGAGGAGATCGCACGGAAGACCTTCAACGCCAGGTACGCAGACGTGAGGCCCCTCTCTGGCCACACAGCGGACATGGCCGTCATCCTTTCACTGACCCAGCCGGGGGACAAGATCCTCTCAGTCTCACCCGAAAACGGCGGCTATCCGGGGATTTCTCACCTCGGCTTCGGCAAGATAATGGGCCTGGAGAACCTCTACTTCCCGTTCAACGACGCAACTGTGAACATTGCCACGAGGGAGGCAAGGGCGCTCATCAAGGAGGCGAAGCCCAGAATCGTCTTCTTCGGCGCCAGTTTCATGCCGTTCCCGCACCCGACCAAGGAGCTTTCAACAGCGAGCGGCGGTTCCACATACGTCTACGACGGTTCCCACGTGCTTGGGTTGATAGCCGGCGGCGAGTTCCAGGATCCTCTCAGGGAGGGATGTTCGCTACTGATCGGTTCCACGCACAAGAGCCTTCCCGGCCCACAGGGTGGGATCATGGTCTCGAACAACGAGGAGGTATTCTCCAAGGTGTCCGGCAAGATCTTCCCTGGAATTGTTGACAACATCCACCTCAACAGGGTGGCGGCGCTCGCGGTCACTCTGCTCGAGATGATGCAGTTCGGCAAGGCCTACGCGCAGGCCGTCGTGAAGAACTCGCAGGTCCTCGCAAAGGGCCTGGACCAGAGGGGCATCAAGGTCAGGGGCGCAGTCGCCGGTTTCTCAAAGTCGCACCAGGTCTTGCTCGACTACGACATGAAGAAGCTGCAGTTCATCGCCGAGAGGCTCGAGTCTTCGAACATCATCATCGACAACGCCGGCAGGGTGGGGACTTCGGAGCTCACGAGAATGGGATTCGGGCCGGGAGAGATGGACAAGGTAGCAGAGCTAATGAGCTTGGCGATACTCGGCAAGAAGCCGTCGGACGTGGTCAAGAAGCAGGTGAAGTCGCTGGTCAAGGGCTTCAGGGAGCCCAAGTACGTGCTGAAGTCGGTGCCGAAGGTCCTCGAACCCTAGCTACTTGTGGACTATCCCAAGGGAGGCGTCGGTCGCCTTCATGGACTGCTCCCTGGTGTAGCCCCCGTTGAGCGCTCGGATGGCGTCTATGTTCTCCGGGACCACTATCGCTTCCTGGTGGACGGCCAGGAACATGTACGCCTCCCCGCCAACCACGCTGACGGAATCCCTCCAGACCGTTGCTTCGTAGACGTCGTTCCTCGGGCGGCCCATCTCCCTCGCCCAGTCCATCACGCTCGCGGTCGACTTGAACCCTGACTTGCCGTCCACCAGCTGGATCCTTGGCGCGCCCTCGAGCGCCTTGACGACTTCCTCCTTGGTGGCCTGCTTCTTCAGGGTCAGGATCAGGCTGTGGAGGTGCATGTGGGTCGTCGGTACCTTGAATGCCATGGTAACGATGTCGAGCCCCTTGAGGACAGACTGAACGTCGGGCCCGTGGTGAGAGGGGAGCGTCGTCGGGTCGAGGACTACTGCGTCTATGGGGCCCTTGCCCGTCTCGTCTGGGTCGGCCGCCCTCCTAGCCAGGACAGCTCTCGCCCTTGCTATCCCCACCGCCGAGTCAACGGCGTGGAGCGTCCTGCAGAGTCCCGTCGTGTTGCAGCTCACGACTCTGACCATGCTCTTGCCCACAGCCTCTTCGAAGTTGCACTGAGCGACGAACGACAGCCCTGTCACCTCGTGCTCCTCGCCACCCTGGAAGACCGCCTTGACGCCGGCCTGTTCGTAGATTCGCTTGTTGACTGCGCCCACGTCCTCCGGCGACGCGTCGACTACGACGTCCACACGCTGGAGGAGGTCGTTGAGCGTCCCCTTGACATTGTACCCTGCGCCCTTGAAGACCTCCAAGCTCTTGAGGTCTACGGCGTAAAGGTCCAGACCCTTCTCCACCGCTATCCTGGACTTGTAATCGGGCTTCGTCTTCGTCACCCCAACGAGCTTCATGTCGCCCTGTTTGGAGACGGCGTCGGCCACCCTCCGCCCTATCGTCCCGAAGCCGTTGACGCCTACCCTGATCACGCCTCTCTTTCTCCTGTCAAGGCCAATTAAGACTTCCCCGCCTGCTTGCCCCACTTCTCCGCCGCCCGCTCCAGGGCATCGATCAAAGGCAGCCGCTTCCCCGCCAGGTATTGGACCAGCGCACCGCCCGCTGTGCTCCTGTGGTCAATCTGGTCGCGGATACCGTATTTCTGGAGAGCAGACGACAGGTGCCCTCCGCTGATGATCGTTGTCCCCAGCGACGACGCCATCGCCATGAGCAGGCTCTCCGTCCCCGAGCTGAACTCCTCCCATTCGAACGCGCCAGGGGGCCCGCTCATGAAGACCGTCCCCGCTCCCTTGATGAACCTGGCGTAGTGCTCAACCGTCTTCTCTCCTATGTCCATTATCTGCTCCTGTCCCTTCAGGTCGGAGACGGCCACTTCCTTCCTGCTCCCGTCAACCTGCGCCCCCAGGTCTGTCGGTAGCCCGTACCTCCCCGGCTCATCGTCGAGGAGCTGCTTCGCCCTCGCGACGAGCTTCTGCTCGTTGTCTATCCCGAGGTCTCCCTTGTACTTCCCAGCCGCCTTGAGGAAGACCATCCCTACCAGCCCGCACAAAAGCACCTTGTCAGCCCTGCCGTTCGCTATCAGGGCGTCGATAGCCTCCAGCCGGTCGCCAACCTTGGCGCCGCCGAGGACCGTGACGTACGGCCCCTTCTCTACAGACGAGATTATGTCCAGCGTGCGAAGCTCCTTCGCGACGACCCTGCCCGCGCAGGTGGGCAGCAGGCCGGCGAAGCCGACTATCGTTGGCGAGGCCCTGTGGGCAGTCGAAAACGCGTCGAGGACGCAGGCGTCGAGGTGCGGCTTCAGCCTGGAGACCAGAATGGTCTTCTCCGCCTCGCTCGGCTTGTACTCTTGGTTCTCCTCTGCCGTGAACCTGAGATTGTCGAGGAGGAGCACCTCGCCGCTCTTGAGCGAGTCGATGCTCTCCAGCGCGGCAGGACCGAAGACGTCGTCAGCGAACTTGACGGTTTTCCCCAGGATCGACTGCAGGACTCGGGCGTGCGGCGCCAAACCGACGTAGTCCGACCTGCCGACCCTCCCTTGGTGGGAGGCGACAACAACCTTGGACTCTGCGAGGTCCCGGATGGTCATTGAGGCCTCTTCCAGCCTAGCCTGTTCGATCAGTTTGCCCGTGTCGGGGTGGATTGGGGTGTTAATGTCGACCCTCAGGAAGACGCGCTTGTCCCGAAGCTCCAGGTCTTCGAGCGTCAGCATCTTGGTGGGCATTGGGGCCTGAGCTCGACGGAGCCTCCTTCTGATTATATGCGTTGCTACCCGGCTGCTCTCCGCCTTTTCCCCTCGTATCCGTTCGGCTCCTTTCCCCCGGGGAATCTTTCCCTGGCACGGCTTACCCTGGCTCGGCGGACGTGTCTAGGGATGACCGGAGTTGGTCGTGTTAAGATAACGTGCAGGCGCTTGGCGCTGCATCGGTCGGGGGCCATCTTAACACGATTTTAGTCCCCAAGGGGCGCGCGACAGGGCTCCGTCTAGGCGCTTGGGCTGCCAAGCTCTTATGTAGGCTGAGCGAATGCTCGCCGTCATTGTCCAACCTGCTCTACACCATTCTCATCGGACTGGTCCAGGGCGTCAGCGAGTGGCTCCCGGTAAGCAGCAAGACTCAGGTCCTATTGGTCTCGAGTTATCTCTACTCTCTCCCCGTTAGTGTCGCCTTCGTCTTCGGGCTCTTCATGGAGGTGGGCTCAATCGGTTCCGCAGTGATCTACTTCAGGAAGGATATCCTTCTGCTGCTGCGTGACAGGAAACTGCTCGCGTACCTCGTCGTTGTCACTCTTGTCACTGGTGCGGTAGGGGTGCCCCTCTACCTGCTCAGCGAGAGGCTCCTACAGAACGCGTACAACCTCGGGATACCGATGGCGGTGCTGGGCGTTTTCCTCGTCGTAGACGCCATTTACATCAGATACTCGCGGCTGCCGCCCCGCATCGGCGGTCTCCCCGAAATGAAGTTGAAGCACTACGTAGCGATCGGCTTGGCGCAGGGGCTATCCGCGCTGCCCGGCGTCTCGCGCTCGGGCATGACGGTCTCGACAATGCTCTTCATGGGCGTGGACCCGAAGGACGCGTTCAGGCTGTCCTATCTCGCATACATTCCTGCAGCCCTAGGAGGTCTTGCCACAACACTCCTCTTCAGCAGAGGAGAGATTGCGACGGCTCTGGCCGTGGTCGACCCGGCCGGAGTGGCAGTGGCCGCTGTGACGGCACTCGTGGTTGGGCTCCTCGTCATCTCGCTTCTGCTCAGGTTCGCAAAGCGGAACAACATCTATGTGGTGACGCTGGCGATTGGGCTGATCGCCCTGGTGATAGGGATGCTTGCGGCCGTGGGAACGGCCTGAGGCCGCGAAGCGTTTTAAGACGGCCCGGCCCAACTTCTCGGATTGCACAACGAGACGCTGACGAACGTCTTTTGGGGTGTCTTCCTGATATGGTTCGGAGTTCTCCTCGCAACGCTGGGAGGGAATCCGATAGCAGCCGTCAACGCTCCGCTCTTCGCTCTCGGGACAGGCCTTCTCCTCCTGGCCCTCAACTTCGTCAGGTCTGCGCTGCGCCTGAAGCTCAGCGTGTTAACAATCGGCTTGGGCGCACTCCTGACAGTAATCTACGCGCCTGTAGTCTTCTTCGGAATTGGCGTACCCTTCCTTCCAGCGCTGTTGATCATTGTCGGCGTGGCTCTGATCATAGGCGCCTTCAAGTCGAGGAATATCCTCTAGCCTTTACTTCGCGACGAGCTCGTTCCAGCCCCTTGCTAGCTGCCATGTCTGCTTGACGAAACCACCCTGCGGGGGTCTCTCGGAGATTGCTTGGAGGCGGAGCTGATAGACAGCGGCTGTCTTCCTCCTCTTGGCGTCCCAGATCAGGACGTTCCTGTCAATGAAGCCAAGGTCGAGCAGCTTCCTGAGCAGCTTCGTGTAGAAGTTGTGGTAGCTGTACTTCACGCCGCTCTTCCCGGACTGTAGCTCCTTGGCGAAGAAGCGGAGCTCCCTCTTCGTCATGGCAAGGTTCTGGTTGGCCTTCATCCTGGTTATCAGAAGCCTTGCGGCAGCCAATGTGTCCTTTCTGTCCCCAAAGAGAACCTTGAGGACGTCTCCTGAGTTGACGTTCTTCTCGTTCCAGTACAGCTTGATGCTCTTCGGGGGCATTGGGCGTGCGCTCTAGTTCGCGAAGTCGGATAATTAGGTTGCTTGTCCCACCGCTAGCATCGAGCTTGATATCAAGCTCGAGTCCCTAGGCCCCGAACAGGTGGGCCCGGAGGTGAACGGTGTACGCCTCGTCGTAGGGCGTGATGAACGGGCAGAACGGGCACTGCTTCAAGTTCGGTGGCAACTGGTTCTTCCTCTTCGAACGCCTATCTGCCGGCTTCGGCGAATGAACCACTATCCGGCCTTTGACCTGCTCCAGCGAGTAGCCAGGACCCTCGGCCTTCGAAATGAATTCCTTTACGATCGAGAGGACCGCGTCTGGCTCGAGCTCCCCGTCATTGAGCTGGTCCACCACGAGGTCGTCCCCCCTCGAGAGAGCGAGCGCGGAGCCCGCCAGCCTTTCCGATATCTTTGATGCGAGCACCAGCTTCTCGTTGGCTGTCAGCTCCGAGCAGTCTATCACTATCACTGTTGGTGCTTCGGTTGTGCCTTTCATACGCCTTGCCTTCGGGGACCTCGAACTCGGGCAGGGAGCCCCTGGAAGTCGAAACCTATCCTTGCTCGGCAGCCTGACCGCAATAGCCTTCGTATTCCCGGTCATGCTCGTCAAGGTCGAAGGGGGCCGCGGCCAAGCGGGGTAGAGCGGTCGGACTGCCCCAGCGGAGAAAAAGCCCCCTCTGGCCCATTCGCCCACCCGCTAGCAGTTCCCCTGTAGGGTCCAGAAGGTATCCCTCTGGTCTAAACGTATAGTGTATCCTGCAGGGTAACCAGACAGCCCGTGGGACCAAACAATGGTGATGTCCAAGAAGGGGTACTTTTCGAACGCAGCTCGTGTCCCTTGGAGGGAACGGCAGAGAGTGCCCGGTTCCAGTGAAAACGGGCCAATTAGTCCACGCTCGCCGAACGCCTGGGCTGGGTGCCTCCTGGGCTGCTATACCATGGGGTCGCGGGGCCCAACATGGCCTTCCGAAGTGGTCTACAGCCCTCTAAGGCGCCTTGTCCTGGCGGACCGCGACTTGAGGTCGTCCATCGTGAGCCTGGGGTCCTTCGCCTGCAACTCCCCGAGCTCCAGTGCTTGCTCAACCCTCTTCACTTCACGTTCCAGCGCCTTGTTGACTATGGCACCGGGTCGTATGCGGAGCCTTATCATCTTGACCCGCAGGTCCTCGTCTATCTTCACGCACAGCTCTGCCTTTCTTTCCTTTCCTGCCTTCATGAAGGTGCATCGGCCAG
The DNA here is from genome assembly GCA_032906765.1 of Nitrososphaerales archaeon. Lineage (NCBI taxonomy): Archaea > Thermoproteati > Nitrososphaerota > Nitrososphaeria > Nitrososphaerales > Nitrososphaerales archaeon. The sequence continues at coordinate 206,675 of JAJTZB010000002.1, read as the reverse complement.
AGGTACTTGGACGCTCCCTTTAGATCAAGGAAATCAGGCGTATTTCCAATATTGACGACTTCGCCCCATGAAATAGCACCAGCAGCTCATCCGGGGCGGACGATGGAATCTGAGCATGGTAGCGAACGCACCCGCGGCGCTAGGACAGAATCTCTGCTTCCTTGATTCCCTTGAAGTCGGGGTCACCCGTCAGAACCTTCGCTCCAAGTTTCTTCGCAAGCTGAAGTACGTATGAATCAGCGAGACTGAAGTTCGGTCGGCGAGGCTTCAGCTGGGAGTGGAGGAGCCCAGTCTGAGTAGCGTCCTCGAGGCCTGGAATCCCGACTCTTGAGAGTGTGGTGATGGCGCTTGCCGCAACGCGGCCGTCCTTTCCCGACCTTCCCGCCCTTGAAACCACCTCCGACAGCGTAATCAGGCTGGTCCAAACCTCTGCGTTCCCCTCGATCATTTCCCTGACCCTCCCCCCGGCCTTGGTTCCGTCCAAGTACTCGACCCATGCCCAGGCGTCAAGCACAAGCTTATTCATGCGTGTCCAGCTCGTCCTCATGCGTGAAAGGTCCGATGCCCGGGAAAGCGCCAAACCAGCTCCTCCTTGCTTTCCGAACCTCAACTTCTAGGAGTTCGCCTTCTAGGATCTCCTCCTGTTCCACAGCTTCCTTCGGAATTCTCACCATGATCGACCCTCCTATCCGGCGAGCCTTGGTAAGCGTCTTGGTCACAAGGACGGAGGGAAACCCCTGCCTAATAAATGTTATCCATAAGGTTATACTCAGTTGAATATCGGGTAATACAGACCCGCTCTACGACATCGACGTTGATATCGACGTCGATGCGACTTCCCCCTTCCCGGCAATGAAGAAGACGAAGAACCCCACAATCCCGACCACGTACAGCGCGCTTGCGATGAAGAACGGCAACTGCAAGAGCCCGACTCCGAGGATGTATCCGCCGAAGTATGTGCTGACGCTGTTGGGCAGCCTGAACATAATGTTCGTGAGCCCACTCACGAGCCCCCTCTGTTCCGCAGGGAAGATGCTCATCGAGAACGAATCAAGCAGAGGGCTGGCCATGTTCATCAGGCCCGACCTAACGATATAGAACGCGGCCGCGACCCAGACGTTGGGGAGGAATGCCATTGCGAGCATGAACGCCATCGACGAGCCCATAGCGAGCATAATCGCCATCATCTGCCCGAACCTGACCGCTAGCCTTGGGCTGGCGAATGCAGCAAGGCCGACCAGGATGCTCGAGACCGCGAGCACGGGTCCGCTGTAGCTGTCGCCGACGTTGAACCTGTAGAGGAACCAAGTCCCGATGAGAGGAATGATGAACCCGGCCCCGAACCCGATCGTGCTCCCGACGAAACCTAGCTTGGCGAGGGTACTCGCGTTCTTCAGACCGCCCCACTTGTGGGCTGGGTTGTGCGTTTCCTTGTGGCCCCTGAGAAGCAAGAAGGCCATGGCGGGCGTAACGACGCTCGTGGAGCCCAGCACCAGGAGCGCGCCTCTGTGGACTTCGTAGCTGCTGGCGGAAAGGAGGGCCTCAAGATACGGAAAGGCTCCGGGTAGGGCCAAGCCGACCCCGGAAGCTATGGTGATCATCACGAAAGAGAGGGAGAAGACCTTGTTCCTGTTGCTAGCGTCCGTCATGTCAGCCAGAAGCGCGTTCCATGTGGTTACAGATGCGCCCTCTGCGTAGCCCAGAATGCCGCTTGCGAAGACGAGGAGGAGGAAGTTCGTTGTCAGGCCGAAAACTACAAGGCCGCAGGTGCCAGCGAACGCACTAGACACTAGAAGCAACTTCCTCCCGTACACGTCCGAGACTATCCCGAGGGGTATCGCGGTCGCTATCGCGAAGATGCCTTGGATCGTAATCAGGAGACCGACCTGCACGGCGGTGAAGCCGACCGTGGGCAGCCAAGCGCTGATTACCACTTGCAGCAGGCCGATGGCGAGGAAGAGGGGCACAAATGAAATGACGAGAAGGGAGACCCTCAGTGGCACTTTGGTCTCGGCCATGGTTGATGGCAAATGAGTTCTTGGGTTAAAGATTCGCGTCGGTTATCGCGGGCGTGGCTCATCGACCTTGACAACAACGTCGATAGTATGTCTGCCGCTGGTTTAGCTGTGGTCGGTTGTTGGCAGTTCCCGGGGACCACAGCTGCGAATTCCTCTTCACCCGGGCTTGGTGCAGCTACCGCGACCCGACGCCGAAGATCCTTTGGATCATCTGGACGACGCCCGAAGGACCCTCAGTCTGAAAGTAGAAATCGAGGTTCTTCAGTGCTTTGGGCCGGTTAGCACCCCTGCCCAGCCTCGCGGCAGGCCTGTTGCTGCAATTCTCGAGGACGGAGCCCGCGAAGGCCGCGCTGTCCTCGGGCGACCCCGAGAAGGAGCATCGGAATGAAATCGTCTCGCCAGAATCCACGTCCCTTGCCAGCCAGAGGTAGGATGGGCCGCCGCCTATCCTTATCACAGACTCGTCGATCGCTACGAACCTCCTATGTTTGCGTTCCCCCTTGGGCAGGAGGCTGGCGATTCTTAGGTAGCTGTCCCTCACGGCGATGAACGACATTCCACCGAGCATGACTGCGGCCTCCCGGTACGAAACGCCTGAGGCCACGAGCGCGGCGGCCAGAACCTTGCTCTTTACGCCAACCTTGTTCCTCTTGAACGCACGGTTCGAGACAGCCCAGTCGATAAGAAGGTCCAGAGCGTCCGGGACGCCTTCCTCTCCCTCGTACATGCGTTAAGATTGAGCTGGCCGATACTATCTCCAGCAGAGCCAAGTTATCTTAACGCGCCGCTCAAAAGAGACTGACTGTGGGCTCGGCCGGCGGCTGCGAACCGCGGCTGGAGGATGGGACGAGCCGCCCGGAGGGGGGCGGGGGATGGGCAAGGAAGGCCCGGGGGGCGGGGAGCCGACGAGGCGGGTGCAAACAATAAGGCCGCCGGGACAGAAGCGGCGCCTTGGCCGGTCGGCGGAGGCGACGACCCGCTTTGCTGGAAAGAGAAGGCCTCCATCAGGTTCGAGGAATGGCAGTCTGTAGCCATGCAGGGGAGACCGAAGACCTTCTCGATAAAGGAGGGGATAGAGGCATGAGAGGCGAAGGTATGGTCGACGAAGCCGTGCCTGGCGTAAGGAGAGACCACGATCATGGGCACCCGGAACCCGAAGGTATCGTTCGGGGGTGCCACGTGGTCGAAGTAGCCGCCCCCCTCGTCCCAGGTCAGGAGTATTGCCGTCGAGTTCCAGGAACTGCTCCGTTGGATTCCTGTGATTATGCTCTTCACCCACTCCATGCCCGTGGTGATGTTGTATGGGGGGTGCCCGCTGAGCTCGTCGGTAGGGGGCATCACGTACGCGACAGAAGGGAGACCCCCCTTGGCTAGGTCGTCAAGGAAGAATAAGGTAGACTTCATAGGCAGGTTGTGCGGTGACAGTGGGAGCGGGTTGAATCCTGAGAAGATGCAGCAGTATCCGGTGTAGTAAGCCCAGGAAACGTTCTTCGCATTGAGGAGGTCGAATATCGTCTTGGTAAGGGGCAGGCCGTCGTAGTGGCTTTGGCTGCGGGTGTCGTTGTAGTTCCACCCGGCGATGGCCACTATGTGGTTCGGGAGGGATGACCCCAAAAAGCCGCTGAAGTAATTGTCAAGGAGCGTGTAGTTCTGTGCGAGGTCCCAGAAGTACGAGATGGGCGCTCTGGCGTACGTCCCGAAAGCCTCCGGGTCGGTCCATCCGTCCATCCTACCGCCGTCGTAGTCAGCGGTGAGACACGCCACGGTGTGGCAGAGGTCGTGCGCCGAGGACGTCATCGTGAAGACCTTCGCCCTAGCCGCGGGCGTGTCGTTGGTCACTCCGTTCGCCCCCGGGAAAGTCCCGAAGAGGTTGTCGAAGGTGTGGTTCTCCACCATCATGACGACCACGTGCTTGATCGGAATAGGGGTCACCTGCGGTGCTATGGTGGGGGCGGGAATGAACGAGAGCAGGACCACGAATGCGAGCGCCAGGGCTAGAATCGAGGGGAACACAACGCGCCTCAGCGTAAGCAGCATCTATCCCTGCGGGGAGGAAAGGGTATTTCAGCGCTTCCCTAATGCGCCTCTATCTTGTAGTGAGCGGGCGTCCTTCCCGCGGTGAAGCCTACCCGAAACCGAAGAGGACGAATACGAAGACGGCGGCGAGGGGGACGAAGACGGCTGCCCACCTCGGCTTGCTCCACGCGAAGACCTTGGCGCCGTCCAGCGGCATCACAGGGAGGAGGTTGAACAGGGCGAGGAAGACGTTCACGAAGACCCCTTCCGAGCCGAGCGCGGACCAGAACGAGAAGGGCGGCGAGATGAAGAGGATGGGCAGGAAGACCGCTGCGACAGCCACGTTGGTGAGGGGACCAGCCAAGGATATCTTGCCGTTCTCCGACTGTGAGATGTTCATCCCCGAGATGTACGTGGCTCCCGGGGCCGCAAAGATGAAGCCAATCAGAGAGGTGATTAGGGCGAGGACGAGGCCGAGCGGCCACATCCTGAACTCCGCCCAGTACCCGTACCTCTGTGCGGTGAACTTGTGGCTCAGCTCGTGGAGCACGAAGCCGGAGCCGACGGTGATAAGCGAAATCAGGAAGACGCTGGCGACCTCACCAGGACTGCCGGCAAAGAGAGCAGGCAAGTTGCCGAGACCCCCCCTCTGAAAGGCGAGGAAAAAGGCGAACCCGAGCCCGAACCACGCCACGAATATGTCGCGCACCTCAACTTTGGAGAAGATGTGCGCCGCGGTCGGCCTGGGGGCAGTGTAGCTGGGGGTCGTATCGCTCCAGCTGAAGGTGGTTGGGGGAGGCGCCACGATCAGCCTCTTCTGGGTGAGGTCGCCCTTGCACTGGTGAGCCTCCGGGAGCCTATGGTTGGCGCAGAGAACGCCGCCGCAGTAGTTGCAAACGAAAGGTAGCGACTCCTCTGCCCCACAGAACTCGCACTTCAAGTCGAAAAAGCACCCTGGTAAACTTGTAGCGCGATTTTCGAGAGCGGCTTTTTAACCTTGCTAAGGCCTTGGGCCCTACTGTAGCCGGTGCTGCAGTTGTAGCCTAGGCACTGAGCTTTGCTGCCAGCGCTTCTATCGCCCTCGCCCTTGGTTCACCTATCCAGCCCCTCTCCTGTGCAAGCTTCAGACCCGTAGCCACAGTCTCGGTGAGGCTCGGCATGAGGTCGTGGCCACGGACCAGCTGTGCCAGCTTCCTGTTGAAGTCCCGTTCCTTCAGCGCCTTGTGCGGGATCTGCAGGTCGGTGAGCGCCCTTAGGTAGCCTGATAGTGGCTTCAGCCTCTCCTCGAGTGAGTAGGCTGCTCCCAAGGGGGGCGAGCCCGAGAGGAAGAGGCTCGGCGGGCAGGCCAGAAATGGCCCTTCTGACCGTTCGGGCATGGCGAGGTAGATGGGCACGTACACCGGCGTGTTCTCCTTGACCCCAGCACTGTCCTGAACTATCCAGTCCAGATTGTGGAGATACTGCTCGTTCGACGCAACGACGTTGTCGAGCTTCTTCTCGATGGATTCCTGGAGCTCCCTGAGCTCGCTTATCTCTGCCGTCCGCTTCTCAACCTCGACCTCAAGCTCTATCTGCAGGTCGGAGATCACCCTCGACTTGGCCCTGATCAGCTCATCGTAGAGGTCCTTGATCGCGCTCAGCTCCCTCCCTTTCTCCTTCTCGATCTCCTCGACGAGAACCTGGACCTTAGAGGCTTCATCTTTCACCGTTCTGAGCCTGCTGGCGTGGTCGCCCAGGAGCAGCTTCACCATGTCCGACCCCGGTGTGAGCCTGCTCGCGACGCTCGCAGCTGCCACCCTCCTCAGGTAGCCCTCCTCGCGGAGGATCGCTGAGTGGGCCTTCTTCAGGTTCATCAGGTCTGAGACGAGCATCTCCCTTATCTCCGTGAAGCGGGAGGCAACCATCTCTATCTCCTCGTCCCTTTTCTTCACGAGCGCCTCGACAGTCCTGTCCGCTAGGTCTCTCGTGGCTTCAATCTCCTTGGAGTACTCGGCCTGCAGCGTCCCGACCTCTGTGCCGAGGCTCTTCAGCTGGCTCTCAGTCTCCACCTTCAGAACGCTCTTGGCCAGCCTCAGCTCCTCCAGTCCCTCTGCGAATGACCGGAAGACCGTCTGGATGGCTGTGACTGTCCCCTTCACCGCCAGGAAGGTGGCTCCCCCCACCACAGGGAGGTTGGCGCTCTCCCCACCGTTGCTATCGCTCCTGGTCGCGCGGAGCATGATCGCTGCCGCTTCCGAACCGCTGAGGAGGCCTGGGACGTCAACGGACCTCGTGCCCCCCGACATCGGGAAGGCGTTCTGGTACGCCTCGAGCATGTTCCTGAACATTGACACCTTGCGGTGGGTCTCCTGGAGCCTCTCGACGAACCCGTCGATCCTCGTTGGCTCCCTGTACTCCACCCTGGAGACACGGTCCGCGAGCGGGTCCAGCACAGCAACCTTCCCGCCAAGGTTGACAGCCCAAAGCGGATAGTACACCTTCGCTATTGCTCCTATCCCCTCGGTGTAGGTGCGATTGGGAGGCGGAGGGGGGAGTTTCTTGACTATGGATAGCCAGGCGACTAGGACCTCAAGCTCGTACGGCAGGGGCTTTGAGGTCTCAGAATCAACGGCGAAGAGTATCGAAAGGGCGTCTGGGCTGCCGTTCTGTGGCCCGTTCGCCAACCCTCTCTCCTATCTCAGGACGAGAAGGACTGCAGCGAGCGTCACGACTGAGAGCCCCACCACGAAGATGGCCAGCTTCCTAGTCGTGTAGGGGTCCAAGGAGAGGGTGTAGTTGTACCGCCTCCTCATCGAGAGGGCCCACGCTTCGCTAGATACCAGCCCGGCGAAGAACACGGCGGCGCCGAACGCAGAGACAACGAACATGACCGTGGACGGGAGCGGGACGCTCAACGGCAGCAGGACAGAAGCCGCGCCTGCGGCGAAGAACCCCACCATCGCGAGGAACCCGACTGCCTTGTAGACGAACGAGACATCGGGCTCACTGAGCGTCTGCTGGAACCTCCTTTTTGTGAGGAGAAAGAGGCGGCGCAAGGTGAATAACCAAAAAGGGCAGGAGGCTACTTGCCGCCCCCCACCTTCAACGGACCTAGACTCCACCTGGGCGCGCTGTTCAGGAACGTGCTCTCCACGCCCGTCAAGACTACCATCACGCGGGCCCTTCCGTTCATGGTCGGGTCCACCTTGGCGCCCCACACGATCCTCGTGTTGGGCGGGAGCGAACGAGTGACAAGTTCCCCTGCCCTCGTCACCTCCTCCAGCGTGACGTCGTCTCCTCCGGATACGTGGACCAACACCCCCTGTGACTTCGAGATGTCCTTGATGTCGAGCAGCTGAGCGTCCAGGGCGTGGCGGACTGCCGTTTCCACACGGTTGGAGCCTTCCTCCTCGCCTACGCCTATCGCGGCGAGGCCTTTGCGCTCCATTATGGCCCTGATGTCAGCGTAGTCGATGTTGATCAGGCTAGCGGTGGTTATCGTCTCGGTGATCCCCTTCACGAACTGGCCTATCAGCTCGTTGGCGACGCCGAGGGCCTGCTGTAGGGGCAGGTTCCCCGCTACCTGACTTAGCTTTGTGTTGTCTATGGTTACGACCGAGTCGCAGAGACCCTGGAGGTTCAGGAGGGCCTTCCTCGCTATCTCGTACCTGTACTTCTCTACAGAGAACGGGAGCGTGACAACGCCGATCACTAGGTTCCCCTGGGCCCTCAACTCCTTCGCTATGATCTGGACGCCTCCTGTTCCGGTTCCGCCTCCTAGGCCAGCGCAAAGGAATGTGATGTTTGCCCCTTGGACCTCCCTCTTGATTTCCTGGATGCTCTCCTGGGCAGCCTGCATTCCCCTCTCCGGATAGCCGCCGCATCCTCTGCCGCCCGTCAGCTTCTCGCCGATGAGGACCCTGCGGTCCGCCTTCGTTATGCTGAGGTGGGGTGCGTCGGTGTTACAGGCGATGAGCTTGCCTCCCGCAATGCCCCGCGCCTTGATCCAGGAGACGATGTTGGAGCCTGCTCCGCCCACTCCGAGTACTGCAACGCTTGGTCGCGCCAGTTGTGTCATTGACTGAATCTTCATCTGTTCGATGAAGGCTTCAGGTTGGTCTGGTAATTGCATTTCCATTTTCTCACGTCTGTATTGTTTCGGAAATTATATCTGCATTGTGAAACAGCAAACCATCGCAAGACTCTGGACTCGCCAACTGGAGCTCTTTGATGGCGGAAAAATATGGAGCAGGTCTACATGGCCCGAAACCATTCGTTTGCTCTACGCTATTTGACAAGAAGCCACAAATCAAGGCCGCACTATTCTATGCTTTATGTCAACTAAGACCCAAACGACGACAAGAAATCTGCGGCGCGAAAGAAAAAGAGGCTTCCCATGGGGCGCAAGTCCATTTCACTTTAACAGAGGTCGACACCCGATGTCGATGATGCTCGCGAGATCTTCCGCGGATTTTTTCGGCGACGTCTCTTCGGTAGAACGGCCGAACCCTGTCATGACGCTTGGGGACTCCGGGTCGATGTTGTACGCGGGTCAGTGTGGTTCGTTTGTCGAATTTCTCCGCTGGTAGCAAAATGTCAAACAACGGAATCTGGAAGGGGCTCGGCGTTGACGACTTGGACAGGCAACCGATAATCGACAGGACGGCCGGGTTGGGTCCTGTCAGGGAGGCGAAGACATCGAAGCGATCGCGACTGGAGCGGTACATCGACATCCTGAAAGTCGTCAACGAGTTCGGACCAATCAGGAGGACGCACATACTCTACAAGGCGAACCTTTCCTGGGGCGACTTGGAAGATTCACTCGGAAGGCTCGAGCAGACCGGGGCATTGCAGAAGACTGTCTCGAAGAGCGGAGTCCACTACGACATAACAGACGCTGGGAAGAAATTCCTCGCGAACTTCGTTACCGTCAGGGAGCTGCTTGACTTGGGTCAAACAATCGCGAGCTCCGACCACCACGGAGTCTGGGGCTGAGCAAAGCCGGCAACTTTCCTGAGCGCAACTTCTAGAGTAGCTTGGCCGGAGGACTGATTCCATCCCGTACTTCGGGATGAACGCCGCTCCGATGCCTTACTGCCTTTCGTTTACTGGATTTACCGCCGATTCCCCGTAACCACTCACTTGACGCAGGGATTCTTACCGCCGATGCTGGTAATCTTAAGTACTGCCATTACTACCAAGGGTGGAGACGCACTTTGGAGATCGGAAAGGCGTACTCCGTCCCCGACGAGAGGTTGTCGCCCAAAGTTGTCGACTGGGCGAGGAAGGTCTTCGAGAAGTTCGGGACCAACGAGGTGGACTCCCTGGTCGTGGCCCAGCTGCTGGGTCATTCAACCGTCGGCGGGGCGTTCAATGCGAAAGTTGCTCTGATGACGGGCTACGGGGTCGTGGACAGGAAAGCGGGAGAGATTCGAGTGACCGAGACGGGTCGGATGATTGTCTCCCCGAAAAGCTCGAAAGAAAAGATGGAGGGGGTCAGGGCTTCGCTCTTCAAGATAGGACTCTGGGAGAGAATCTATCGAGACTACACTTCCAAAGGTGCCAAACTTCCAGCAGACTTCGCTGCAGAGCTTGCCAAGATCGCAGGGATTGCTCCGGCGGAAGCAAAGAGCAAAGCGGACTGGGTCGCGAAGGCTTACGAGGTTGACATCTCCTACCTGAAGTCTGTCGAAAGAGAAACCGAGACCGAAGGACCTGTCGGGTTCCCGAAGAGCGCGGCTGTGCATGTAGAACTTCCGACAGTTTCAGCAACTGCACTCGATCAGACGGGGCCGGGCCTCAGCGTGGGGTCGGGGCAGATAGTCTTCTACTCGCAGGACGACAGAATCCACCTGTCAGTTCCCAGGAGCGCCAAGCACATAGGCATGCTCAGGACTTTCATCGAAAGCGCTCTGAAGGTCATCGAAGAGGAGCTCGCATCGGGTTCTAAAGCCGAGGCGGGCCGCGGAAGGGCGAAGAAGCAGGGGGAAAAGTAGTCCGAAATGACCATCCGCGGCCCGCTGAGTGGTCAAGTTTGTTACACTTCGTGATTTTGGCGCTGGACGGGCGGTCGAAATGGTCTGTGCGTTCCCGCGGACAGTAATTGGGCAATGGATGAGCACGCCGAGACGTTCACGCTCGACGGCTATTGGGGCGACATCAGAGAGATTTGCATCCGTCGCAAGAAGGGCTTCGGTTACAAACTTACCAAGAGGGAAAGTTTCTCGGTTTGAGGAGGGCAACCTTAGGAGGAACTCGTGAGGCAGACGGAGCGCAAGCTCAACACCTAGAATTTCGACGTGTAGAAGAGGGCGAGCAGGGCAGAGAGGCTGCGCTGCGCAGCTTGTACGGCGACTTGACGAGCAAGAGTGCGCGGAATTTTGAAGAATGAATCTGGGTTTTGCCCGACCTACTCCTCTCCTTCATAAGGTCCTTTGCAACCTCGGCCAAGTTCATCGTGATCCATCGAAGCTGAGCAGATACCTGTGAGATGCTCTTGCTCGCGTCTATGATGTACGAACCCTTGGGGACCGTCTTCTCGAATCCGACCACGTAGCAGAGGTCGCTCATCGCAATCAGAATCTGTCTCGCGTACTCCTCATATTGGCTTCCAAAGTCGGTTATCATCACCGCCCTTCTCAGGCCGAGCTTCTCGTGGTCCATCATCGCCTGAACCGCGAATCCCTTCTCCAGTATCTTGGTCTTGTACCTGTACCTTACAGACTCCTTGTACTGCCCCAGCCTCTTCGCTATCTCAGGGATGTCGGGGCCCACCTCCGAAATGAGCCGAACCAGCTGAGCGGTCTTCGTGTTCGTGTCTCTTCTAGCACCCTCTGGTCGTAACAAAGAAGACTATATCTTGGTTAGCAGGGTCAGGGGCATTCGTCCTTAAATCTGTGGGATTTCCAAATCCACGAGCTATTTTGTCCCGGAGGCCGTCATGAATGAAATACCGCCTCCGACGGAAGGTGGGCGGGGCAGGATGTGTAATCGCTGTCAAAACTTCAAGCGCGATCCGCGCAGGCTCGGCGAGATAGTGCTGAAGAGTCGATTGGTGGACTGTCCTTGTAAGAAGGGCTGCTCGCGATTGACGGAGGGCGTCTGCGTCGACTGCGGACACCACGTTGGAGGGTCTGGACTTTGACAGGGCAGGGGTTTCGCCGGATACGCTACGGTCCCACACTTTGCCTTCGCGTCATCGAGCCCCCCAAGCGGCAGCTTCCGCTGAGAGCCTAGCTCCGCAATTAGCGTCCGAACACTAGGCGCTCTATGACCGACATAATCTGGCTCTTCGTCTACACCCTCTTTCCCATGGTTGGCCGCCATTTACGTCGCAGCCTCCAGGCACGGCAATCATCACACATTCCCCATCCGATAGTGTGTAAATTCCAAATGTTGAGTTACCTTACGAAGGAATTGAATTACCTCATTTGTCCCATGCAACCCTCTCAGTGTGAGCGTATTTTGGTAAAGCTGCGACCGGCAAGAGAACCACCACACCTGCCAGATAACAAACAAAACGGCTACAATTGCGTGGTACTGAAACGGGTACGGAAACTGAAGGAACGACGGGAATCCGATACCCCCTGCAACGATGAGTGACGCATGGGCCGTCGGCTCACTGGTGAAGAGATTCTGCTGGGTTTCTGTTCGCAAAGCAAATAAGGCCGACGGCCGCGAACTGGGCCGTGGTAACGTTTCTCCCGCCGAACCTCTCGACCACCTTCCTGGTGGTCACTATAGCGCCGCTGATTATCGGCTTCCTCGTCGGAATCATAGCGAAGGGGATGCTGAAGGTGGGGTTGGCGGTCGCCGTGCTCATCGGGGTCCTCATCGTCCTCGGGACAGTCGCGCCGAACCAAATCATAGGCCCAGTCGCGTCGCTGATAGCCTCAGGCCAGGCGTACGTGGAGAAGGTGAAGCAGATATCCGGATACCTGCCGTACGCCTCGATCACATTCATCCTCGGCCTTCTGGTGGGTTTCTTCAAGGGCTAGCCAGGCAATTCAAGAGGATAGCAGCGCCGGACGTCTCGCCCCGCGCTAGCGAGGATTCGAGTGGCCAGAGTCACGAACAGAGCAGAGATGCTCCCGAAGGTCTAGTTCGGCCTCGCTGCAGACCTGAAGGAGGCCGGCAGGTCAGCCGATACGCTCAAGCTCAGGTTCACCATCGCCCTATGACGAGGAGTCTGCTTGCCTAAGCTCTGTCCTCAGCCTATCAGCCATTCCTTGGGAGGCCCCTGGCCGCCTGCGCAGTCAACAACGCCGCTCACCCTTCTGAGGAAAGACGGGCAGGCGAAGCAGACAAGAAAGGCCACCTCCTTCTTCACGACGGGGCAGTCAACGCTCTCCTTCTTCATCCTGGATATCGCCTTCGGGCTTGCCCCTCCCTTCAACTCCTCGCTGACCACCTTCGGCACCTTCTTGGGCTTCGCTGCAGGGTAGACCTTCACCTTGAATTTCGTCGCTTGAGACACGGACTCCCAGCCGCAACTGGCGGATAAAAGCGGTTCTGTTAAGTCGTCTTGAATGGCGCTTAAATACGAACTAGAGCTATGACTTCGGCTTCGACTGGCTGGCCAAAAGGATCCGTTAGGCCTAGAGTCGAGAAACGATCGCGCCTGCCAGATTGATGCGGGATTGTAGGTGCCGCTCGCCAGCACCCGACAGGTTGGCATCGCGTAGCCGAACCAGGATGGAAGCGTTATAGTTCGTAGAACGTGACGCGGACTTCGCCGCACTTCGCCATCTCGCTGTCGGTGGTGAGCACCGTGCCTCCGACGCGTTTCGCCAAGGCTAAGACGAAGCTGTCGGCGAGGGAGAGCCTGCCGTTCCTACACTTCTCCGCCCCCGCTGCGAGCGCCAGTTCGGCATCCGGCACCACGACCTGCAGCCTGCGCTCCGCTCTCCTGCACATCACTCCCGCAGCATCGCGCCCCGCCTTCTGGCAGGTCTTGTAGAAGAACTCGGCCAAGTTGACTGAAGAGATGAAACCGGCGGCCCTACCGCTGGCTATTTGGTAGAAAGGAGTAGCGAGCCGCGAGTCTCCAACGAAGAAGAGAGTTAGAGCGCCCGTGTCAATTACAAACGCCTTCATTCTCGTGCTTCTCGCCTGTGCTCTGCTTCGAGCTCTCGGACCCCTTCCAGCAGCTCCTTCTTGTGGCTCTGCATGTTTCCGAAGAGTTCTCCCAGTGGGGGGATGGGGACGAGGACGATCTCACCCTCGCGTTCGAGGAAGGCAACCTCGTGTCCCGCCTTAATCCCGTACTTCTTTCGTATCTTGGCGGGAATGTTGATCATGCTCTTGCTGGTCACGGTAGCGGTTTCGGTCATTACCATGGAAAAGGACGGTTACCATATATTTAAGCAGATATGTGGTCAGACCTCCGAACCGCTTGCGATGGCCTTCAGCTGCGTCGCAGCGCGCTGACCTAGGGTGGATATGGCTTCATTTGGAGCCTGCTATCTTTTGGGGCCCCGTCCCATCCTCATCCGTACGAAATAGGTCAGCGAAGCGGCGACGCCGAAAGAGACGAAGTAGCTGAAATCGCCTCCCCCGAAAATGCCTGCGAGGGAGCCCACAGGGAAGACGAAGGGCGCGGGCGGGACCATGAAGGGAACCGAGACGGCTATCGCCAGGATGTAGACGCCGAGCGCCCGGTAGTCGACCCTTCGGGGGTTGGTGCTTGATTCCACTCCCGTCCGCTTCAGCACGTAGAAGTCAACCAGCACGACCCCGAGCCATGGTGTTATCCAGTAGGCGAGCGCCAGAAGGAAGTTTTCGAAGAAGAGCTCGAAGCTGGTGTTGACAAGGAGGGCAACCGCGAATCCGACAACGCCTCCGGCCAAGACCATCTTCCATCTCTGCGCCTTCACGTCGAGAACGAGAGCCGATAGGGCGTTGGTGTACAAATTCAGGGCGTTGGCTGCGACAGCGCCGAGGATGACGGCGAGGATGGCCACCGGGCCGTATGATCCTGCGAACGAGCTGAGAGCGCCGAAGTAGTTGAGGGAGGAAGTCAGGCTGCCGACTATGGCGCCTATCACCTCGACCGCGAAAGAGGCGGCGGCTCCCCCGGCCATTGCCAGAACCGCGACCCTGCGCTTGGAAGTCGACGCGCTGAGGTACCTCGAGTAATCCGACGCGTAGGGGGCCCAAGACATCAGGTATGAGAACGAGACTACGAGCAACGTACCCACCATGCCGAGCGAGATTACGGGGCCTGTGGGCGGGAGATAGGCGACAACCTCGCCGAGGCGGGGCACGGCGAGGACGAAGATCATGAGGAAGAGGCCGCCCAGCACCAGAGACATCACCTTCTCAAAGAGGTGGATGAAGTCGTGCCCGTAAATGGCTACAACGAGCTGAGCAAACACGAGGATGGCGGCCGCGAGTGCAAAACTGGACAAGGGGAAGATGACCCGAATCGCCTCTGCGCCGAGTATCGTGTTGACAGTGAACCAGCCGACAGTGCTGACCCAGGTCAGTGATCCCGGAATGTAATTGCCTATCCTCCCGAACGACGCCCTCGAGGATAGCATCTGCGGGAAGCCCAGGCTCGGCCCCATGGCGGCAGCAGCCCCCAGGAGAAGACCGCCCAGAACGTTCCCGACCAAGAGGACCGGAACCGCCTGGGCAACGGTGAAGCCGAAGAGGACCGTGGAGAGGACGCCTATCGCGTAGTCCGCAATCGTGAGGTTGGCCGCGAACCAGAGCGTGAACATCCTGTTGGCCGAGCCGTGCCGGGCGGCGTCTGGGACGTGCTCTATGCCGAGCCTCTCGACCGTGACTGGCGAGTCAGACAAGGCTTGTGTGGCGGCCAGAGGTCCTGTTCTAAGGCTTTGCTTGTGTCGCCGGCGGCTGGCGGTGGGTAAGCGCCTGGAGCCTCTTCTGAAGTTCCGGCTTTCCGGCCAGGGACGAGTAGAGCGCAAGCAGTTTCAGCTGCCGCCCCACTTCCGCCTCGGTCTCCTTCGACAGCCTTGCCAGCTCTTCCTTCCCCTTGGCCGAGATGATGTACCTACGGACGTTGCCCTCTCGCTTCGGCAGCTCGCTGATCAGACCCTTCTTCAGCAGCTCCGCGAGGATTAGGTAGACGGAGCCCGGGCCCGGCCTCCACTCGCCGTCTGTAACTCTTTCGACCTGCCCGGCAAGGTCCGTCCCGGAAAGGGAGGATTCCGAAAGCATTCTGAGAGCGGCCAGCCTCAAAACTCCTTTCGGCGCGCTTATCACGGCGTTGGGTTCGCTGGGTACCGTCTAAATACTATCTCAGCCGGCCGATTCCCCTGATTCGATTGAAGCCAGCGATGATTATTCACGGGGGCGCTGGGAGCGGCAAGTTCGGGAGGAGAGACGCGAGGTTCAGGGAACTTCGGAACGCATTGGAGGAGGGCATGGCTGCCCTGAAGAAGGGCTCGTCACTCGACGGAGTTGAGGCCTCGGTGAGGTACATGGAAAGCTGCGGGGCCTTCAACGCAGGCAGGGGCGCGTGCCTCACCGCCGAAGGAACGCTGCAGCTCGACGCTGCGGTGATGCAGGGCGATGGACGCAAGGGCGCGGGTGTCGGCGCCGTAAAGTGCACCTACAATCCCGTGTCGCTCGCCAGGTGGGTGATGGAGAACACAGGCCACGTTCTAGTCGTGGGCGAGGAGTGCAAAGTGCTGGCAAATGCCGCAGGCCTGAAGGTGGAGAGGCTGGTCCCCTCCCCGGGGTCTTCGCAGAAGTACAGGAAGCTTGTCGCGGCAAGAACAGGAAGGAACGCCGGGAACTACGAGTTCTGGAAGAAGATGCAGGACGGAAACACTGTGGGCGCGGTGGCAATCGATTCCGCAGGAATGGCGTCGGCAGCTGTGAGCACAGGTGGCATGTGGCTCAAGCTTCCTGGAAGGGTCGGAGATTCGGCTGTCCTTGGCGCCGGCATCTACGCTGATTCAGCAGGAGCGTCCTGTGCCACCGGGACCGGAGAGGAGATAATCAAGAACGCGCTTGCCTGGAACACGGGCGAGTTCCTGAAGTCGACTGACGCTGCAGGGGCCGCGAGGAAGGCGATAGCATTGATGTCGAGGCGGAGCGGGAAGGGCTCCGCTGGGATAATAACCGTGGACGCGAAGGGCAGGGTTGGTTTTGCGTACAACACGGAAGCAATGGGGCGCGCCTGGTGCGACCAAGACGGACGCTCCTTCGTCCGAGTCTGAACTTCTGCCATGATCGAGTTCAGGGACGTCTGGAAGAGCTTCGAGACGACGGACACAGTGGAGGCGCCGCTGACATGCATGCCGGAGCAGAGCGAGGCCGCTGCGCTGGCCCCTGACGCTGTCTGACCTTCGCTTAAATTCCGGGATTATGCGACCCACGTGTTGAAGGCTTTCTGCATCTCGCACGTCAAGGACGTGGACGGGTTGAGCTCTGCTGCGTTGGTTGTCGCTGCCATGGGAGGCGAGGTCCTCTTGTCCGACTACGACTCGATTTTGAACGACCTCGACAAGGTTCCGGCCGATGCCGACCGAGTGGTAATCACCGACCTCGGAACAGACAGCACCTCTTCGGACGAATTCGCCGAGAAGCTGGGCAGGATCGCGTCGCACGCCGAGGTCACGTACATCGACCACCACTTCGCGACGGAGGCGACCAAGAGGAAGATCAGGCGCAAGGGCGTGAAGCTCGTCCACGACGTCTCAGAATGCGCGAGCATGCTCACCTACCTGACGTTCAAGAAGTCACTCCCTGAGCGGGCCAGGCTGATAGCACTCTGCGGCGCAGTGACGGACTACATGGACGGTTCTCCCGCCGCGAAGAGGTTCATGGAGCACGCTGACAGGCACTTCGTTCTCCTAGAGGCGACTTTGCTCGCCTACGCGGTGGCGAGAAAGGGCGACGAGCCAGGCTTTCCTGAGATGATCGTGTCGGAACTCTCCAAGATGAAGCACCCCCACGAGATACCGGGCGTGCCTGAACTTGCTGTCGAGGAGCTCGGTATCGTTGCGTCTCTGGGCGAGGAGGTCAAGCGGCTCGGCAAGAAGAAGGGAAGGCTCGCCTACATGGTCACGTCGCAGCATTCCACAGGGGGCATCTCCAAGCTGCTAATCGGGGCGTTCGATGTACCGGTTGGAGTG
The DNA here is from genome assembly GCA_032906765.1 of Nitrososphaerales archaeon. Classification (NCBI taxonomy): domain Archaea; kingdom Thermoproteati; phylum Nitrososphaerota; class Nitrososphaeria; order Nitrososphaerales; species Nitrososphaerales archaeon. Next base: position 189,553 of record JAJTZB010000002.1, on the reverse strand, counting down.
GCGATGAGGGAGAAGCAGCACGGTTGGTACGAGGTGAGCCTCAGGGGCACTTCTGAGTGCAAGGTCCACCTCGGGAAGACGATAAGCGTGATTGCATCGAGGCTGGGCGGGAACGGAGGAGGCCACGCCAAGGCGGCCGGATGCAGGGTGCCTGTAGAGAAGGCGCAAGAGATGCTGAGGCTGCTCGGGAAGCGGGTCTAGAACTTACCTCACGCACTTCGCCACTATCGCACTCCCCATCTGCATTTCGTGGATAGCCACGCCAGTGAAGTGGCGGGAGAGGAGAGACACGAGCTCTGAGTTGTGCAGAGCGAGAACGTATGTGTCGAAGAGGGAACCGTAACGGAGACCAGACCTGCCTATCGTCACCAGTCCCACTATGTTCGGGACCACCCTCATGTAGTAGCCAACAGCGATGGTTCCTATCGCCGAATCGGGCTTTCCAAGGTCGCAGAAGGCCAACCTTCCCCCTCGCTTGAGGACCCTCGCCACCTGTGCCATGGCCGTCTTCAAGTCGTGGGCGTCCCTGAGTGCGAAACCGCTCACCGCGCCATCGAAGACCCCCTCCCTGAACGGGAGGAACTCGAAGACTGCCTGGACCTTGTTCCTGAAGGACGACGCCTTCAGCATCGACCTGGAGACATCGAGCAGCACAGGCTCGCCGCGGTTGCGAGCCACGAGCCTCGACATCGTACCCGGCCCCGCCCCAAGGTCGAGAACACTGGACCCGTCGGCCACAGCGAACGAGATTGCCTCTGCCCGCATCCTCCTGTCGGCAAAGAGCGATATCCTGCTGGACGCGAGCTCGTAGGACGGGATTATCTCCTGCAGAGAGTTGACCACGTACGACCATTTGGACTGCAGGCCCGGCCGCCTGTTCTTCATTGTATTTTGTCGAACCTTTTCATCACGTTTGCAATCCTGTTTGCAACGTCCGACGCTGTGATGTGGAGCCCGAGTTCCTCCGCTGCCTGGACCCCTGCGGATCCATTGAGGAAGACCCCAGCGCAAGCAGCCTCGAAAGGCGGGACGCCCTTCGCGATGAGGCCAGCCGTGACCCCGGTAAGGACGTCGCCAGTGCCGCCGACGGTCATCGCGGGTGAGTGCGTGGCGTTCGTACCAACTCGTTCGCCGTCGCTCACAATGTCTATCGGACCCTTCAACAGCACGACCACTCCGGCCTCGGCGGCCTTCTCTGACACGAGCTTCACCCTTCCCTCCAGGTCGGCTGGAAGCGTCGTGGAAAAGAGCCTCTCGAACTCGCCAGCGTGAGGGGTCACGACCGTCTTCGACCCCTTGATGGAAGCGAGGGTTGCGGACCTCAGCGCGTCGGCGTCGACGACGAGACCCTTCCCTTCCCCCTTGAGCCTGTTCACAGCGCTCGCCAGCTCGTCCGGGTTCTGTGGTCCGAGTCCCGGACCCACAGCGTACACGTCCACCTTCTCAACCCAGGCGAGGAGCTTGGTTACGTTTCCGCGTGTCAGCTTCGCGTCGGGGAGAGGGACGACTATGAAATCAGGAGAGAGTGCACGCACGGCCGTTGCTATTGTCGCTGGAACTGCAATGTAGACGAGGTCTACGCCGGCCCGCATGGCACCCGTTGCGCACAGGAACGGGGCCCCGTGGTACAGCCTGCTCCCGCCTACCACGCACACGGTGCCGTTCATCCTCTTGTGCGAATCCTTCTTCCTTGGAGGGATGACCTCGGCCACAAATGAGCCGCCTATCGAGAATCGCTGCACAGTCAAGCACTCCTAGAATGCGTAGTGCCTCACCTTGTGCTCGAGCGTAACCAAGGATTCGATCGGGCACGTCAGGCCCAGCCTGCTCTTCAGCTTGGGCATCGACTGGTCGACGGAGGCTATGGAGAAGACCCCGACCACCTTGGCTTTCGCCTTCTCTGCGAGGTTGGTGAGAGCCTCGATCGTGACCCCAGACCTGACCATATCGTCTACTATCAGGACGTGCTCCCCCTTCTTGAAGGCGGGACGCGGGAGGTAGAGGTATTTCACACTGGACGGCGAATAGACGACCTTCTGCTCGAGGAACTCCTCGACTCCGAGGTCCCTCTCCACCCTGGCAACGGCCACGTTGACGTTGAACTCCCCAGCCACCTCGACGGCGAGAGGGATACCGTCGACCTCCATGGTTAGAACCTTGTCGACATGGACCAAGCTGAACTCGCTGTAGACGACCTTCGCTATCTGCCTCAGGAGGCCGACGTTTGAGACTACGGCGCTGATGTCGTAGGACCCGTCGGGGTTGACCTTGACCGCGTCCAAGACTATCTTTCTGAGCAGCTTCTCCCTGAAGGTGGCGATGAATTTCTCAGACCTCGTCGCGCTCGGCAGCACATGGCCCCTCACGTACCTGCTGAGTATCGGTGCGGACAGGCCCAAAATCGCAGAGAGCTCGCGGTAGCTGTAGCTCTTCTTCAGAGTGGCCAGGAGCTCAACGGAAGAAATCCTCGTCTTGACGTCGGCGACTCGGCTCATGGCTCCCCTGTGCATAGTTAGCGGGAGGTTGCTAATTAGTATATGCCTTGAGTCATGCATTCGACAAGATTGTGATTTAGCGGCCGAGCCAGACCCTGAGTATCACCGGAAGGAAGTCCTTGACCGGGAAATAGATCACAAACCAGACCAACGCGGCGAGAAGATAGACAACCGCGAGCCACCTTGGGAACCACTCACGCGTGGAGAAGTAGGCAGCGCCAGCGGAAAGCGCAGGCACGGCTGGAAGAATGTAGAACGGGTAGGTGACGCGGCCGTAAAGCCAGAGGCCGATGTACGGTAGATAGGTCCAGACGAGCCAGACGAGTAGGAACAAGGTCGTCCTGTCGTCGCGCGAGACGGGCTCGCCCTCGGGTCTCCTTCGCAGGAGTCTGTAGACCGCGAGCGGGACCCACACCAAGACCGCCCAGAGCATGATGACGTTGTTGACACCGTAGTAGCCCACGCCGATGAAGCTGGAGGAGGTGGCGCCCGGTCCGCTGCCCACAGTGGTGGTGACTGTCGTGACGAAGTACGACACTGGCGGGTAGTATGTGAGCCAGTTCAGAGGGGTGATGTAGGCGTGGAAGAGTGAATCGACCCACATCCCGCACTTCGGGACTACGGCGAGGGCCGCGGGAGGGCAGTCGAGCCCCGACCCGTACTTGAAGATGAAAGCAACCTGTTGGACGAAGGTCGGGACCGTGGCGGAAGTGAACAGCGTGTCGTACACCTGCAGGCCGGCGAAGAAGACGAGGGCTGCGACCGCGAGGAGTTTGGCCGTCTCAATGAAGGCGTGCTTGAGCGTCCCCTCGGCGAAGATGAGCTGGTAGGTGAACAGGACGGCGACAGCGAACACGGCTGTCTCCTTGGAGAGTAGTGCAAGCCCGAGCATGGCGCCCGATGCAGTCACGTTGTCAATGCGCCAGAACCTCGCACGCCAGAAGTAGAGCACGAAGGCCAGGAGCGAGAAGAAGATCGAGGGGATGTCTATCAGGGCGGCGGAAGAGTGGACGAAGAACATCGTGTCCACCGAAAAGAGGAACGCAGAGAAGTAGGACAGCCTCCTGTTGCCCGAGAGCAGGTAGATTAGGACGAAGAGCAGTGGGATGCTGAGCGTCCCCAACAGGGCGTTGAAGACCCTCCAGCCGAGGTCGTTCGACCCGAAGACCGCAGTCCCTGCGGCTATGAGAGCCTTCGCAAGGAACGGGTGCTCCAGATTGCAGTTGTCGGCGTAGGGCGCGCACTGATTTCCGGAGAGCAGGGTCTGGGCGGCGGGCACGTAGAAGACCTCGTCCATTATGCACCCCAGCTTGGTCGAGTTCGTGCACTGCGTGGTTGGCGGGGAGTTGATCACGTAGAGGTGAGCGCCGAAGACTGCCACTGATACCAGGACGAGGAAGAGGACGGCCCACCGCATCTCCGGCCGCGTCAGGGTGAAGTGCCTCGCCCCTGCGATGACCGCTGCGGCAGCCCCTAGCGTAGCCAGGACGGCCGAGGCCTGAGCTGCGACTACGAAGTATGCCGAGGGCGAGTGGGCGTTCAGGATCAGGAAGAGACAGAGGGCGAGGAGGCTCGCGATTGCAACTACTGCGCTGTACCTGAGGACCCTCTTCCATCGCGTCTGAGAGGGCGAAGTGGGTGCAACCTCGGGGACTTGCACGAAGCGACCCTCGGCCAACTGGATTTAAGACTGTATACTTGGTCGGTCAAGCAGTGAAGACAAGGATGGGACATTCCTTCGAGGTCAGGGAGTCCGACCTGCTGGGCAGGATAGGGAAGCTGGAAGTTGGGGGCAGGAGCGTGGAGACGCCCTATCTCTTTCCGGTTGTGCATCCTGTCAACCAGCTCGTAGAGCTCCGCGAGCTGAAGGAGATGGGGTTCGGGGGGCTGATGACCAATTCCTACATCCTCTACAAGCGGCGCAGGGACGAGGTTCTGACGGATGGAATCCACAGGCTGCTGGACTTCGACGGGCTCTTCATGACTGACTCTGGCGGTTACCAGGTGCTCGAGTACGGCGACCTGGACGTGACGTACAGCGAGATAGCCTCGTTCCAGTCGCGGATGGGATCCGACCTCGCAGTCACGCTCGACAGACCGACGGGCTACTCGCAATCGAGGAAGTACGCGAAGGGGACGATGGAGTACAGCCTGAAGAACGCTTTGGCGACAATCAGGGAATTCGGCGCATCGAAGACAGTCTGGGTGGGACCTGTGCAGGGAGGCCTCTTCCCAGACCTGCTGAAGAGGTCGGCATCGTCCCTCGTGAACGCTGGCTTTGGCTTCCTCGCGCTCGGAAGTCCAGTCCAGGTGATGGAAAACTACAGGTACACGGAGCTGGTTGGAATGATCGTCGCGACCCGCCGCGCGATGCCCTACTCTATGCCTCTCCACCTGTTTGGCGCCGGACACCCTCACACGATGGCGATGGCGGTCGCCCTCGGCTGCGACACGTTCGACTCTGCGAGCTACATCCTGTTCGCCCGCGACGGGAGGTACATGACGGGGCGCGGCGCTTCCAAACTCCGCGAGATGAAGTACCTGCCCTGTAGCTGCCCTGTCTGCTCCAAGACATCCGTGGGAGGGATTCTGGAGCTCGAGGAGAAGGACAGGACGAGGTTGCTGGCGCTTCACAACCTGCACGTCCTCAGAAAGGAACTCGAGAGCTGCAAGGAGGCGATAGCAGAAGGCAGGCTCTGGGACCTGGTCGAGGAAAAGGCGGCAACACACCCGCGGCTCCAAGAAGCGTTCCGCGAGCTCGCGAAGGAAGCGAAGCTGTTCGAGAGAGGCACGGCATCCATGAAGGAGAAGGGACTACTGATGAGGGGGGAAACAGACGGACACAGGCCAGAGATTTCCATCGCCCGGCGCAACCTGGGGGGCGCGATGAGGAGGACTACAGGAACTGCCCTCCTCCTACTCTCCTCTAGCGGTCTTCCGATCACCAGGTTGAGGTTCAAGGAAGGCAGGCGCCCGGAGGGGAGATACGACGTCTACAAGATGAGCGCCGAGCTCGGACTCTACCCCGCGGAGCTGGACTTCGTCTACCCCTTCACTCATCTCGTGGGAGGCGGGGGCGAACCAGAGGGCGGGCTGCAGGATGCGGAGCGAAGGCTCAGGTCGATGGGCTACAAGAAGGTCGTAGTCGGTAGGGTTGACGGCGCCGGATGCATCTCGCTGGCCAGGGCTAGGAGTAGGCGGAAGAGGAGGGGCGGCGCTCCCTCTCCTCGATCACCTTCATCTCGCCCTCGATGACCTCGGCACCCTTGATCAGCGGTGTGGTGTCAACCGCGAATCCGTACCTCCGCGAGAGGACCTCCACAGCGCTCGCCGCGGCCCTCGGGTCCACCCTCTCCGTGCTGGAGTAGGCCAGGACGGCGAACGCAGGGAAGGCGTTCATCTCGAAGAAGTTCAGAAGCGAGGCCACCGGTCCGACTATCATCTTGTCATCCTCGAGGACCCGCTCGCCCTGCATCTCTCCCTTCGCAGCGAATGTCGAAGTCATCACGACCTTGTACCTCGAATCGTCGTTCCTCAGCGATTCGTCCAGCCCGCCCACCAGGGCCACCTCTCTGACTCCAGAGCCCTTTATCCACTCGGCCAGTCCCCTGTAGAACTCGTCCTCCTTTTCTCTCACGGGAGACACCTCGGCCTTGAGTATCGATAGTCCATGGGCGCTGAAGACTTCGTAGGGCGTCACGACCCTGCCCTCCGCGTAGTAGGAGACGGCTGGAGCGTGCTCGTAGTCGATGAAACAGACCCTCCTCGCTTTCAGCTCGTTGACAAGGAACTTGACGGTCCAGTATCCGGTGGCCCCTATGCCATGAAACCCAGCGATGAGAGCTGTGCCATCAAGCCTTGTCCCTTCGGGAATGATCCTCAAGTTCTTGTCTTCGCACCCTGACAGGCTGGCGTCTTAAATCTACACCGGGCGCGGATGACTTCTCAGGCAGCAGAGAGCTTTCTGCGGAACGCAACGACTCCTAAGACCAAGGCTATCACACCCACGGCGGCCAGGCCGTACGAGATGTAGAACAAGTTGCCGGCTGCTCCGTTGACCTGTCTCAGCTGAGACGAGAGGGAGCTGATGTTTGCGTCTGCCTGCTGCAGCCTTGATCTGAGCGAGGTCGACTGCGCGTTAGTGCTGAAGGAGCCGGAGAAGCTGGACGAGAGTCCGTCCGCCTGAGTCGCCTTCACAACGAGGCTGTGCACTCCGTCGTTCAGCGATGCGGCGTCGATTGGTACCGCCGCGGTTAGCCCTGCCGAAGTGGTCGTGGCTGTGAGTGGAACATTGACCCCGTCGACCCAAGCGGCAAGCGAGCTTGAGGTCAGTTGCTGACCCGTGACTGTCACGTTCAAGTCAGCCTGTCCGCTTATCGGCTGGGTCAGACCTGTCACAGAGAGTGTGGGGAGGGCCGGTGTCACCGTTTGGAAGGAGGAATCGCCGAGCGAGACTGTCGACCCCGTAAGCGAGAGCGAGCCAACGCTCGAGTCCTTCAGCGTCAGGGTGCTGCCGGTGGCTGTGACGGTTCCGCCCGAGACGCCTACCAGAGTCACGTTGGCATTGTTGACCACGAGGTTGCCCTGTATCTGAGAGTCGATTATCATCACCGTCCCTCCAGAAATCGTGTTCGTGCCGAGGAATACGTCCCCGCTCAATGTGCCTGATGCGGTGATGGTGGCCCCAGAGAAGGCGAGCTGGGAACTCTGTGCGAGAGAGCTCACGGTGCCGCCATTGACGTAGGTGAAAGGCTGGATGAAGAACGGACGCTGGGCCGCGAGCGCAGTGGTCGTCGGCACTCCGTCGGCGGAGAGGCCTGTTACGTACGCGTCGTACGGTCCGGAATAGAAGAACGCGTTCGCGTTGATCGGGGCGATGTTGCCTGCGCTGGCCGGGCCTGGGAGAGTGACGTTCCCCAGCCAAGCTTGCATCACCGGGTCGTAGGTAAGCTGCACAAGCTCAGAGCTCGCATATTCCGTGTGCATCAGGGTGGTGTAATCGTTCTGGAGCGCCTGTGGGTAGACTATCGCGGTGTACTCCCCGTACTTCACAGCGGTGCCGTTCGGGTAGGCGATCCTTGCCACCACGTGGGCCTGCTCGCCCTGGTAGAGGTCTGCGAGCGATAGTTGTCCGCCGGTGGCTGGCGCACCTCCGGGTGGAAGGGCTGCGGATGCCGAGATGAAGCCGGGCTCAACTGAGACAGCGGGAGTGACAGGCCCGCTCGAGACCCAGATCTGGCTGAAGAAGGTGCCGTTGAGAGTCTCTCCGAGCGTATCGGAACCATACTTTGCGCTCAACAGTATCGTGTAGAGCCCAGGAGTCGAGTTCGAGGGAACCGAGAGGTAGCCGTTCAGGTTGGAGGCGCCTCCGCCGCAGACCCTGACCGCTTCCTTGCATGACTGGTAGGCGAGGCTTGCAGTGGACACGACTGTCCCGCTCGGGTTGACCAGCTTGGCGGTCACGTTCGAGCCCACGGCGACATCGTTGCCGATGATGCTTCCCGTCTCTAGGGAGCCCGTGAAGTAGAGGTTAATCGGCGCGATGGGCGTCGCTATCAGAGTGAGCTCCTGGCCGGGGGCGACAGAACCCGGCTCGGCGACGACCGCCGGGTAGATGTAGGTTGTCTGCAGGTATATGCCACTGATGAACGGTAGATATCCGTAGGTGCTCCCCTTCAGCACCATGCTTGCCGGCCCGTCCGGGATGCTCTGGTTGATGATGATCTGGTTCTCAGTGCCGGTGAGGACGTTGTGGATTGAAGGCAGCGAGACTGTCATCGCTGTCGAGTAAGTGTTGCTCGTGATGGAGTAGGAGTTGATATCCATCGCCAAGGGCCCTGCCGGGGCGACATTCCCGTCCAAATCGGTCGACTGCACAGTCACCGGCAACCTCCCGATTGTCGACCACGGGTTCGTGGGCACTGGGTAGTAGAATGTCCCGAGGTAGCCCGCAAAGAGTGGGGCGAACCCCGCCCCCGAGACGCCGCCGCTGGTTCCCTGGACGTTGACATCGGCGAAGCCAGATTGAGAGCCCATCGTGTATGAACCAGTCCACGCCCCTGCCGCGCTGCTGTAAGCGATGGGGATCTGCGTGTTGCTTGTAAGGGTGGCGAGCGTAGCGGTGAACGAACCGGTGGTGACTGCGGAAGCGCCGTTCTTGATTGTCGCCGTGACCTGGAGGTGTGAGCCTGGAGTGAACTCGAGACCCGAAGAGTCAACTCCTGGTGACAGTGCGACGGTCACATTGAGACTGGACCCTCTCTGGGCAGCCTTGTACAGGCTTGCCATCTCCCCAATGTTCGGCGACCCCCAGCCGGTGACAAGGTTGTATCCCTTGCCGGCTACCCAGGGTATGTTGTAGCCGAAGGTGATTGGAGTGAACGCCTTTGCGTACGTGGCGGGGTTGTTCGCCAGGCTGTAGAGGAATGGGTTGATCAGGCCGACGCTACCGTTTATCGAAGAGTCGAGGAGCGTGACTAGGCCGGCTAGAAGCGGAGCTGACTCTGACGTGCCCCCCGTTCCAACCACTCGGCCAGAGTCGACTATGTATGTGGCTGGGTCGACGCCGGCCTGCAGTGAAAGGTCAGGGTTCATCCTTCCCGCAGGAAGGGTCGCAGGAGTCAGCTGGGCTGCCTGGTACCAAGGCTTCGGCTCGAGGATGCTTACACCGCCTCCGCTCCCTCCGTAGTTGATGAAGTTGGGAACCCAGCCCGGGTTTGACCAACCTGTCTGAATGAAGCTGTTTCCTGCGAAGTACGTTTGGGTCCCTCCGACGGCAGTGACGTAGGGCGAGGTCTCAGGATAGGCCACCTGGCCTTCGGTCCCGCTGGAGAAACCGCTGCCGCCCGTGTCGCCCGTCGCTCCCGAGAAGGTTATCCCCTGCAGCGCGCCGAGCATGTAGTACTGGTCCGGCATCAGGGCGTTCATGTCGAAGAACCCAGGACCGAAGAAGGAGTAGTACCACTCGGCGATTGTGAAGCTCTGCGAAAGCGTGTTCACCTTGTTGTCCTGCACGATCTTCGATATGGCGTCAGCCATGGAGATTGCTCCGTTGCCAGCGTAAAGGTCGATAGTCGCGTGCGGTGCCATGGCGTGGGAGACCTCTACGTCGAGAGATATCTCGCCGCTCCAGCCCGTGTAAGCGCCCAGGTTCGGGGCATACGGCCCTATCGGGATGATGTTGAGGGTCGTGTCGGGGAATCCGAACCGCTTGTCGAAGGCTTGGAGGTCGCTCGAAATGGTCGGCGAGCCGTAGAAGTCCAGTATTCCGATGGTCTTGCCGGAGCCGTCTGCTCCCTGGGTGTACAGACCAGTGGCGTTGTACACGCTCTGGAGCAGCTTGGCTGAGAAGCTGCTCTCTGTGAAAGTGACGTTTGCCCCGCTCGTGTGCCCCAGGCTCGCAGCAGGCTTGGCCACCAGCGCAGTCGCGTTCGAGGCGAAGAGATAGGCGCCTCTGAACGAAGGCGCAGTGGAGATGTAGTAGGATGCGGTCCCGTTCGAATATAGCCTGACGTCGGTCCCGAAGGCCTGCTTTACCTGCGCCGCGGTGCCTTGCAGTACGATCATCGAGTCTAGGGCTGTGTACTGGACGCTCAGCCCAGTCGTCGAGAGATACTGCATCATTTCGTTGAACTTGGCTGTCGGGTAGAACTCCGCCGATAGCTGCTGCTGCGATGGGAAGTGCCTGAAAGACGTCGAAGAAGGGTCAGAAACGGCCTTCACCATCGCGCTCAGGATATCGAGGTTCCTCAGCGGAATGGCCAGGCTGACGGTCACTGGTAGGCTGTCAGGAGCAGATCCCTTGAGCGTGAAACTTGGTGGAGGTTTAGAGAACTGTGCGTTCGATGATGACGGCAGAGCTGCGGCAATTGGCACGACTTGGAGGAAGGAGAGCGAGAGAAAGGCAACTAGCGCTACAGAGAGCACAGACCGTTGAATGCCCTTCAAGAATATCTTTGGCTCGGAAAACGCACGGATTTAAGCTGATACGCGAGCCACAATCTCCCCGCGAATCAGCGGAGAATGGACTTGACGAGTTGCGTTTAGACTAGTCATCTTCACGCTGAGGTCCCAGAGCCTTGCCGCAAGCTCCTCGTCGTAGGAAGCTCTTGAAGAATGGCGTTCCTTTAGGTCAATGAAATACTTCCCAGTCAATCCTTCCACCTCGGGTGCTGAGGCGAGGTAGACGCAGGTCTCTGCCCCCTTCTCCGGACCCCGCATGAAGAGAGACACAATGCGTGCCAGTGGGCTGGCGACCCCCGAGTGCGACCAAATGTTTGTCCTCACAGCCCCGGGATGAAGGCAGTTGACAGTCACTCCCTTACCCTGGAGTCTCCTAGCCAACTCGTAAGTGAAGAGGACGAGCGCCAGCTTGGAACGGCCGTAGGCTCTCAGCCCGAACGTTCCTTGCGACTTCCTGCCGTTCATGTCATCGAGGTCCAACGCCGAGCCGTGGTGGGCCACGGATGCGACGTTGACCACCCTCGAGGGAGCACTCGCGACCAGCACGTCTACCAAGAGGTTTGTGAGCAGGAAGGGAGCGAAGTAGTTGACGGCCATGGTACGCTCCACGCCCTCCTCAGTCTCCGAGTACCCGACGAAATTGCTGCCGGCGTTGTTAACAAGGACGTGTATCTTGGTGTGGGCCCGCTTCAAGTCAGACGCGAGTCGTCTCACCTCCCTCTGTAATGATAGGTCGGCGATCATTAGCTCCACTGCTGAATTGCCGGAATCCCTGACAAGCTCTGCCCTCGCTCTTTCCCCCTTTCGTGGGTCTCGCGAGACCATGACGACGTTCGCGCCCATCCTTGCAAGCTCCAGTGCGGTAACCTTCCCTATGCCGGAGTTCCCACCCGTGACCACGCAGACCTTCCCCTTCATCTTCTCAGCCACTGGCATGTCTTCCACCTAGGCCGTCTTGGCCCGGTTGGATAAGCTTGAGTTTCCACTCAAGTGGACGGACAAGGCAAGCATCCAGAGCAGTACCGAGGCCAGGAAGACCCTCTCCAGGAGGCCGTTCATCCGTTGTGCGAATGCGGGAGCCACGCCAGGAAGGCCGAAGAGCAGGAAGACTAACGCCACCGCTAGGAGGGAGATCGGCAGAGCGAATCTCGTGACGCGCTGGAAGGCCGGGTCCCGCTTGAACTGCAGGGAGAGGCCTAGCGCGCCGAAGGAGCCTCCTACGAACGAGATGACCGCGACCACGAGATGGATTGCTCCGCTCAGAGTCGGCGCTGAGGGAGGGACGTCGGTGGGGAAGGCCGCCAGGATGAACGCCCCCACAGCCCACACACCGAGCAACGCGACGCCAGCCCTGTACCTGTTCCTGACCCCTCCCCTGAGGTCAATCGCGCGCAGCATGGCGTAGAGGAAGACGAGTGAGAACAGCCCCCGGTTCAAGAAGTTGAGGGTCATGATGTAGCCATACGGGCCGATGGCCAAGTAGCTCTCGGCCTGGCTGACTGGACTGTAGTACGGTGGGAGAATCTGTGCCGCCGTGTCCAGGACGACGTAGAGCAGGATTCCGACGATGACCACCCAGAAGAGTCTCTTCACTGTCGACGGAGACGTCCCAGACGACTTCGCCATGGCCCACGCGGGTGCGGCTGCAAGGGCCCTCTCATTTAACCTGAGTAAGCGAGGCGGGGGGCTCTGGTAAGTCTGTGGGCCACGCCTCAGGGTCTTGTCGGTGTTAAGGGTCGGGCCATAGGGTCGTTGTAGGTGTTAACCTTCGGTTGATAGGTTGGGAGGAAGCGGCTGGGAAATTCGACCTGCTAATCCTAGCTTATAAGCTCCAACGCTATGGGTTGAACTCTCACTAGTGAAGACTTAAATTTCCCTCGCATATGGTTTAACGCACCACTAGGAGGGCGGCTAAAGCCACCCGTTGGGCATCCTCAAGGATGTCTGCCTAGCGGTTTCGTGATTTTGTTACTTCCTATTTGGGTCGGGTATTAGCCTGAAGTTGTGTTCGCCGAATCTGGCGGCAAATTGGTCAAACAACGAGCTATCCCCATCGACGCACTTTCTCTTGATCGCGTAGGCAACGAAGTCCGCGAGTTGGATACCCATCGCAGTCTGAGAAGGAGTGAAGAAGATTGTATCGATAATCTTAGTGAGCGTCCAGAAATGGGTGCCTTTTTTCCTGAAATACTCATACAGGGTTCGTATTCTCGTGTCAAACCCCTCTGCGCTGGCGTCTGAGACAATTATGCCCCTTTCCCTTCTGTTCAGAAGAAAGATGTGGAAGCGGTTGATTATCTCTTCGAGACTTCGATTGACGACATCCTCAGGTTTGCCCAACCCTCGAATCAGGAACTGGTCTTTGTCAATTGCGATTCCGAACAGAGTCAGGTGAGCGGTGGCGATGAAGTTGCACACGTCTGCAACCATCGCCTTGTGGTCAATCTTATCGAATAGCGACCTTCCATTGAAGAGTTGCTTGGTGTGGATTTCCTCCAGGTCTTCCTTCGGGAAATACTTCTTGCAGAGGTCGTTGAAATATGCTGATGTAATTGGCCAGTCATTCTCACTCAAGGCCACTCCGCCCAGAATGTAGAATTTGGAGTTCTTGTGGTCATACATCCCTGGGTCTCCCGAGGCATCGATGTAGAGAATCTGCATGTGAGCATCCGCGCTAGATGAACTATTAAGATTATTCGGGTTCTTCTAGTCTTCCCTAACCTACCGTGCGCTACTCACCACGCTAGCGTTCTCGATTATTGTCTTCCACTTGTTCTCCCCCTCAACCTTGATTCCCGCTCTCTCGGCGGGGGTCGCCCCGTTCAGTCCTTCGTGGGGTCGGATGAAGTTGTGGTATAGCTGATACCCCTTCAGGATTGGGGTGTCGGCCCTCTTGATTCCCCGCATCACCTTCTCTCGGTCTCGGACTTCACCGTTGAGCCGCTCCATCTTGTTGTTGTGGACTTCGCTTCCCAGCGTGATGTCCCGCTTGTGGTGGGGATGAGGCCCGTTGCGAGACCATAGCTCCTTCTTGAAGGCCAAGTGGAAGTTGTGCGCCCCGTCGCTGATGAGGAGCTTCGGCCTCTTGCCAGCCGTCTCTACCGCCTCCTTGAACATGGGCCTTACGTCCGAAGTCCCCTTGTGGTCTGCCACCTGTTGGGCTATCCAGAAGCGGGTGTCGTCGTCCATCATAGCGAAGAGATACTTCGTGTTCCCCTTCACCTTCAGGTATAGCTCGTCAGTCCTCCAAGTGTCGCCCACCCGAGGGGTCAGCTTGTCGAGATACCCCTCCATCAGCCCGACATATTTCCTAATCCAGTTGAGGACGCTGACGTGGGAGGTGTTCACGCCTTGGAGCCTGAGGAACTTCTGGACGTTCCTTAGCGACTCGCCAGTAAAGTAGAGTTGCATCGCCTGGGTGACTGCTTCGGGGCTGGCCTTCATCCCCTCGAAGCCGAGGTTCTTGGAGAACCTCAACCCGCACCCCTTGCACGAGTATCGCTGAAGGTCTCCGCTCCTGTTGTGCCTGACCGAGTGCTTGACGATGAGGGCCGACTGGCATCGGGGGCATTCCCCGACGCTGACGGCCTGAATGACTGTCGGTTCGGTTGCGACAATCTTCCTTAGGATGAAACTCAGTTCGACCGCTCGGACGTGCTTGCACTTCATCCCCCTGAACTGGTGGTCGGGGCAGGAGCAGGCCCATCCCATCTCCGTCTGCATCACGTCGTATTCCTTGGCTAATCTTTGACTGTGAACCTTGTAGGCGAACTCGTCGAGCCGCCTGACCCATCCGAACTGCCTTGCAATCTCCTCGCCCTTCATCTCGCGGAAGTCGAGGGCAGGTTCCTTCATTCAGTCCGCCTCCATCTCGTAGCTGGCCTCGACGTAGGCCTCATGTTCGGCGTATTCGTCTGCGTCCATTTCGAAGCGGAGTTCTTCTGGGTGCATGTCAGTGGTATCCACTTGGATATTATATTAAGATAGCGGTATCCAAGTGGATAGCACAATCGTTATATCCAAGTGGAAAGAGGCTTGCTCCGTGCCAAAATGGAAGAAGGATGCTACCGAGTTCACGGTCAGCGTGAACTATCACCCGACAAGAGGGATTCAGGTGTTCCTCCCCAAGCCGATAGCTGACCTGCTCGGGAACCCCAAGTCAATCAGCTTCGTGGTGAAAGGGAAGAGGGTTGAGATTAGGTCAGAGACGGATGTGAAGGGTTAGTAGGGAATTGCTTTCCTGACGTAATCCTTCTCGTCGTCGGTCAGTCCGTAGATGTCGAAGATGTCATCGTCTATGCTCGCGTCCAGTTTGGTCAGCTTCTCCATCAACGGGTTGTATTCTGTCGCCGTGTAGAGGTCGTAACCCATGCCCGCCAGCTTTGAACTGACCTCAATCATCTCGGAGACCTTGTCGGCGATTTCCTCCTGCCCTCTCTTGCTCACCCGCTTTATAGGAACCTTGCCGAGATACGACCTGTCCATGTGCATTGTGAGTTCGGCTCGGTTGAACACCACGTCACGGATGAAGAGGGTCGCAAGCTTCGAGTTCAGAATCCCGAGGACGTATGTGTCGAGGAAGTCCTTGTCGGTCACTTTGACGTTTGTTATGGTGTCGATGTTAAGGACACCGTTCTCATCATAGGTTCCGACGCACCTGACCCTTGATGAGACGATGTTCTGAATCATTATCTTGCCCGTCCTCAGCTTCTCAGTCGCGTCGGCAAACGTGGCGTTGACATAAGCCCTATTCACGAACAACGAATGCTTCTTGATGTATCTGCCGATCGACTCGCCCTGAAAGATTGGCTCTTGGTCAGTCTGGGTCTTGGACTGCTTGAGCATCGGGTCGTTGACCGTCATGGGGAGGCCGCGCCAGATTCCATTCGGCCCAACTATGTCCATCAGCCGCTCGCTTCCTTCGAGCATCTTCGACGCGATTACCTCGGTCTGACCCGTAAGGTAGATTGCGAAGGTGTCGGTCTTCTCCCAGAGTGTCTGCGGGATTGCCGTCTGGTCATACTGTTTCGATTTCAGGTTGACCACGTTAGTTATGGCGTTGACCATGTTGCGCTGGCGCTTGGCCTTGTTCTTGTTCTTCCGCATCACCATCGTCACCACCTCGAAGCCAACGTCCTCGAAGCCCCTACCAACATCTGTGATGCTCAGAAGCTCGCAGTTCTCAAGGATGTATTTCCTTATCCCAGAGTAGGAATCGACCCTCAGCATCGACTTCGGAAGGACTAACCCAATGTATCCACCGTCCTCAACGATGTCGATGCACCTTCTGACAAACATCGAGGACGAGTTAATCCTGCCGCTTATGATGTTCTGATAATAGTTGCCGAACTCGTCATGATACATCGGGTTACTGCGTCTGATGTCAACATATGGAGGATTGCCGATTGCCGCTTGGACTGCTTCTGACTCAAGTATCTCCGTCGGAGCGTTCATCTGCTCGAAGCCGTTTTCGCTCTCGGTTGTGTGTGGGAGCTGGACAGTCTTGAGACTGTCCCATTCGTAGATGTTCATCGAAGGACTCGGGTTCTCAAGGTCAAGAAGCAGGAGGTTCATCATGGTCAGTTGGGTGGCAAACGAGTCGATGTCGATTCCATGAAGGACTTTAGACATAAGGTGGATGTGGGCTGACTTCGCATCCCACCCTTCTTTGAGCATCTTGGGTAGCAGTCGCTCGTAGGTGAACTTCAGGAACCCGCCTGAACCGCACGCTATATCGGCCACCTTCATGTCGGGCGTGAGTTCGATTTGGTCGAGGATATGGTTGATAAGGTCGTCTGGCGTATAAAACTGGCCGAGGCTTCTTCTCGTCTCCTTCGATATGTGTTTCTGATAGACCTCGCCGAGGAGGTCTCTGTCAATCTGCTTGAAGTTGTGCTTCTTGGTTCGCTCGATTATCTCCAGCACGGTCTCCTTCTTCCACCTGAGGTCTTCGAGCATGATGTGGTCGAAGAGGGGCTTGGAATACATGATGAACTGAGCGCCCACTTCGGAGAAGAGTTCTCTGAGCATCGCGACTATCGTGTCGCTGAGGGAGGCCGACCTCAGCATGGAAAGCCATTCTTTAGTCGTGCGGAGTGTGATGTGGCCCCTGTCTTCGCAGATTCTCAGGAATAGAATCCTATTGATGAAGGTGTAGGCTCCTTCCGCACAAATCTTGTCAAGCCAGTCCACCTGAATATCGTTCTCTCTCAGCTTGGCGTCGATTTGCTGTTGGAAGAGCCTGTCGCGGTTGTATTTCGTCCTGAAGGTCGAATCTACTTTCCTCCCATCCATGTCGAGCGCCTTGTCTACCAGAACTCGGAAGTTCTTGTCAGCGTCGTATTGGTCGAGCCACGTTTCGCTCTTATTGACGCTCTTCTCCTCGACCCAGCGGTCGATTTTGCGCCTGAAGGTTGCGTTACCAGAATACTTCTCGGTTAGCTGTGGTAGAATGTCAAGGAAGAGCTTGCGTTTGCCTTCCCTCAGGGTTTCCAGAAGCTCCTCTTCAGTGACGGCCCTCCTGATTGATTCGACCCGCGTCTTCACCTCTGGATTCTTGTCGATGTCCCTGAGATGTTCATGCCCAATGAGGCCTTTCAGTTCGTCAAATCTCTCTGGAAGGTGCTTCAGGTCTGTCTCGAAGACTGGCCTGTTCCGCGAGTTCTCGACGCCTTCGATAAAGCTCTTGTAGAGCTGGAACTTGATTCCATTAGAGAGGAGGAGCCATGAGATCGACTTGTCCTTCGCGTATTGGAGCGACTTCACCTTCCAATCGTCGAGTGTTTGTTCAGGGCTTTTTGTCTCGACGATGACCTTCGGTTTCTCGTCAATGAGTAGCGCCACGTCTGCCCGCTTGTTGGCGACATGGAACTCAAATGACATGTCCTTCACTTTGTCATAGCATAGCCATTCGAGAACGCGGACAACTATCTTCTGCTTAATGTCCTCCTCGGCACCAGACTTCTTCCCTTTGCACACATCGTTCAGGACATCGAGCCGCGACAGTGCCTTTAGGTCGTCGGCGAGCGTGGCCGTCGCTGGCACATGAGGGAGTGCCTGCCCCATTTTATAATGATTTAAGCACCACGAAAGGCGAAACATATGGCCCGCCCCTTAACAGGCACAAAACCCTGAAGCATGGCCCACAGACTTACCAGAGCCAGGCGGGGAAAGCCTTATAGACAATCAAAAGCGCGCGTTTCTCAAAGGATTACGATTAATGGAAGTAAAGGTTCTGGGAGCAGCCAGGCAGGTCGGCCGCTCCGCTTTTCTCGTGACGCACAGAGACAGCAAGATCCTGCTCGACTACGGAGCCATGACCACGAAAGTGCCAGGGTTCCCGATGCACGTGCCCCCGAAGGACATCAAGGCAGTCGTGCTGAGCCACGCTCACCTTGACCATTCGGGTGCCGCTCCCCTCCACTTTCTCGGAGGCAACATGAAACTCCACGCAACGCCGGTTACCTCGGAGCTCTCAAGCCTGCTGATTCAGGACTTCATCAAGATCTCCGGGCAGTACCTGCCCTTCGAGTTCATCGACCTCATGGCTATGAACACCAACACGGTGAACCACGGTTACATGGAACCGTTCCAGATCGGCGACTTCACCATCTCCTTCTACGACGCGGGCCACATCCCTGGCTCTGCCGTCATCTCCGTGGAGGCAGGGTCGAAGAGGCTGCTCTACACGGGCGACATCAACGGAGGCGAGACGAACTTGCTCAGCGGCTCGTGGAAGAACCTCGGGGAGGCAGACATGGTGATCACCGAGAGCACCTACGCAACCGCGGACCATCCTCACAGGTCCAAGGCAGAGGCGGAACTCGTCGAATTCGCCAACGCGGTTGTTGAGAGAGGCGGCGTCCTCCTCGTGCCTGCGTTCTCTGTCGGGAGGGCCCAGGAGATTGCGATGACACTCGTCAAGAGCGGGTTCAAGCACCCGGTCTCCATGGACGGGATGGCGTTGAAGGTCAACGGTATCCTTCTCCGCTATCAGGAGTTCCTTCGCGACCCTACCGCTCTCCGGAGGATGCTAGAGAGCATCGAAGAGGTTACCTCGTGGACTCAGAGGAGGCGGATAACAAGTAGACCTGGAGTGATAGTCTCGCCTGCCGGGATGCTCGTGGGCGGCGCCTCCATCTTCTACAACGAGCACCTCTCGATGGATGAGAAGAACGGCATTGCCATAGTCAGCTTCCAAGTTCCGGGCACGCCGGGCAGGACTCTGATCGACAAGGGCCTGACGATTTATCGTGGGAAGCCGACCAAGGTGAAGGCAGAGGTGAGGAGGTTCGACTTCTCGTCCCACAGCGGCAAGACCGAGCTTCTGAGCGACCTGAAGGGTATCAAGGGCTCGCCCAAGTTCCTGACTGTCCACGGCGAGGAAGAGTCGTGCATCGCGCTCGCCGACCAGCTCCACCAGGATATGGGCGCAGAGGCCACGGCAGCGATGCCAGGCCAAGAGTTCCAAGTCTAAGCGACCGGTAAAATGTCTATTAGCCTGACACGGGGCAGCGGCCAGCAGGCGTGAGCGAGACACAAGAGCCAGAGAAGAAGCGCGTCACGGTTCCGAACCTGCTGGAGGCCGTCGCAATTGTCTTGGTGATTCAGCTCGCGGCGCTCGGCATCACGTACCAGAACCTGCCTACCTACGTCAACTTTGTTGCAACTAGCGGCTACACCTACGCCCCACTGGGTACATCAAGTGCCGGCTCGGCAGGAAACGCGATAATCCTCGTACTCGTTGTGTTCGCATCGACGTTGGCTCTCGTGTGGGTCCTTCGAAGGAAGAGGGTCATGTCGTTCCGGGTTCTCATCTTCGCTTCTGTTTCGCTCTCCGCGTTCCTCCTGACTTTGACGACTGTCGACGACATCATCTGGAGGTACGTTCCGCCCGTGCTGGAGCTGCCGATTGACGCTGCAGCATCGCTGACCGTTGTTGTGCTGATCGGGTACACGATATTCGTGAAGAGCAACCCTTGGCTCTCGGACGCGATTCTCGCTTTCGTGGGAGCTGAGGTGGGCAGCTTCTTCGCCTCGACCCTCCCACCCCTTACAGCCCTAGCGCTACCAGTAGTCTTCTCGGTCTATGACATCTACGCCGTGTTCAGGGGGCCCCTGAAGCAGTTAATCGGGATGGCCCCAGGGGTCGCCCTGCAAGGGATGTCCATCCGGGCTGGCGAGTTCACACTCGGGCTGGGCGACATTGTGTTCTACACTATGCTCCCGTCGCTCGCCCTGTTCTACCTGTCGCCGCTTGTGTCTCTTGTGACCATCTTCACAATAGACGCGGGGGTGATTGCAACGCTGTTTCTCCTGAGCAAGAAGAGGTTGCTTCCTGGACTCCCTATCCCAATGGTGCTTGGGGTCGCCCTTCTCGCCATATTTCTACTCTAGGTCAGTACTCTACGACGTCTATCTTCAGTCCCTTGGTCAGCTCGTCCGCTTCCTCTGTCGTCGTCTTGTAGGTGACGAGAGAATCCTTCGTCTTAAGCTTCAGCTTCGCGTTGTCGCCGCTCCTGACCACTCTCACCTCGTCAGCTGACTCCAAGAGCTTCTGGAATTCTTCCTTCGACTTCAGTTCAGTTGGCAATCTGGCCAGGCCTCCTTCACCCCCCATATCAATCCTATCCTAACCCTTGCAGGCGCAGAATGTCTAGACGCGAGGACGGAATAGTTCACAATAATAGGATGGAGAGGCTGAACGGAGAGTTCAGAGACAGAGAAAAGGTCATGCGGGGGGTAAAGCGGGGGGACACCCATCCTCAAGGGCTACCAGATTTACCACAACTACGTCAGACCGCACATGGGTTTGGACGGGGCGACTCCTGCGGACAAGGCGGGAATCATCGTGCGGGGGGAGGACAAGTGGCTGACGCTGATTCAGAACGCGAGTCATCCGACGAAAGTTTCCAACTCAGAGAAGGGGATCGAATCCGACTAAGACTTTCCAGAACCCGACAACGTCACGTTTAATAACCCGAATCGGAGGTCGCTTCTTCAGCGGTACCGAAAAGACGCTAGGATGTGAAAAGACGAGTTTCGGACGAGGAGGAGGCTACGGCCGCAGCGGCGGTTCGAGTGGAGGCGGTTTCAGGTCCTTCAAGCCAAAGCCAGTTGAGGTCGGAAAGGAGTACGACGTTACCATTTCCGAGATCAGCAGGCGCGGCGACGGCATCGCAAAGGTCGACGGTTTCGTCATCTTTGTGGCCGGCGCAAAGCAGGGCTGGCAAGGAAAGGTCAAGGTCACTCAAGTAGCCAACAGGTTCGCCACGGGTCAAGTCGTCGGCGGGTCTGAGGGCGGCGAGTCCTCCAGCTCAGAGAGCGAAGAGACAGGAACGTAGGGTCCACGCGACCCTGCACTGTTCGCAGGCGGCCTGTCTCAGAGACGGCCGCTCCGTTTTCATTTTCATTCTTGATACCGCTTCTTACCCAGATAGGGACGCAGAAAGGCTATATTGGACGTAGGCACACTAAGATACAATGGTCCTCTACGCAAGGGACATTCTTCAGAAAGACCTGCTGGCGCTTCCGAAGGAGACCACGGTCCTGGAGGCAGCAAAGACGATGAAGTCTGCAAGGCACGGCTTCGTTGTCATCGACTCGCCGACGCATCCAGCTGGTTTGGTGACGGAGTGGGACATCGTCTCGAAGGTTGTGGCCGAGGGCAGGGACCCTGCCACCGTCAGGTTGGCTGAGATAATGACAACGGAGCTCTTCTCAGTGAAGGCGAGCGAAGGAATCGCGGCCATCTCCCAGATGATGAGCGAGAAGGGCATCAGGAGGATGCTGGTCAAGGAGGGTGACCAGGTTGTCGGATACATCACCGAAAAGACGGTATTGGCCAATCTCCAAGCCTACGTGGACAAGGTGTCTTCCCAGATCAGTAGGCTTCAGGCACCCTGGTTCTAGCAAGGAGGCCACATCTCTGACAGCGACGGTCTACATTGATGGGCTAAGCGAACCTCGCAATCCGGGGACGGGCACCTACGGGTTCACAATCTACGAGGGTTCGAAGAAGATCGCGGAAGGAGAAGGGCTGGCCGGCTACGGCGTAACGAACAACTTCTCAGAGTACACGGCGCTCGTCGAGGCGCTGAAGAAGCTGAAGCAGCTCGGGGTCAAAGGAGACGTGACCGTCAGGTCTGACTCAAGGCTGCTCGTCGGCCAGATGGGGCTGGGGTGGAAGGCCAAAAGAGGCGGCTACCTTCCGAAACTGAAGGAAGCGAAAGAACTGGTCAGTCAACTCGGGTCGGTGAAGTTCGAGTGGATTCCGCGCGAGAAGAACGAGGAAGCCGACCTGCTGTCGCGGGTCGCCTACGAGAAGCACAAGAGATAGACCTGCTCGACTCCGACGGCACGCATCATTTCAGCGCGCAGCCCACTATAACTTCAGCAATTGCCGAGCGGTTACGGCTCCAGACGGTCGTCCGCAGCCTCGTGAAATGAAGCCGCATGCTTGAGGTGGGCCGGAGGAGAATTGAACTCCTGACTTCGAGCGTGTGAGACTCGCGTCCTACCAGGCTAGACCACCGGCCCCAGCGACCCGCCTTCAACTCACTCGATATTTGCTTTACTTTTTCACGCCGACTGAGCGGTTCTTTAGCCTCAGGTCAGAGGTCCTGCACTTCCTGCACCGCTCTGCCTGCAACGGGTTCCTCGCGCCGCAGCGCAGGCAGACCTTCAGGTAGAGCCTCCTCTTCTGGGCTATCTGCTTCTTGGTCACGTCGGCTATCGGCAAGTCGTTCTATGCCCCCGGCGTTCTCCTTTTCAACCTGTCGCCTGCTTCAGCAGGCTTGGAACATCCGAAGGCGTCATCGCCACCCTCACTCCCGAGTCCCTGAGCGCGCTGATCTTGGAGTCGGCAGTCCCGACGTTGCCGTAGATTATTGCCCCGGCGTGGCCCATCTTCTTCTCCTTGGGCGCGTGCCTGCCTGCCACGTACGCCACAACAGGCTTCTTCGTCCCAGACTTTGCGATGTGCCTCGCGAGCCTCTCTTCCGCGTCGCCGCCGATCTCCCCGACGGCCACTATAGCCTTGGTCTCCTTCATGCCTTCGACGAAGTCGAAGCACTCCGTGGGGGTCAGCCCCGTGACCGGGTCCCCCCCTATCCCTATCGCGACGGACTGCCCGAACCCAGCGAGCGAGAGCTGGTTTGCGATCTCATAGGTGAGGGTGCCGCTCCTCGAGAACAGGGCTACGCTACCCGGCTTGAATGATGGGGCCGGCATGATCCCCAGCTTGACCTTCTCGGCGGGCACGATGAGGCCCGGGCAGTTCGGCCCCACTATCGAGGTGGAATGACTTTTGGCGAGCTCAAGCATTCTCAGTGTGTCTCTGACGGGGATATGCTCCGTGATGACCACGAGCAGCTTGATCCCCGCCAGTATCGCCTCCTCTGCTGCGTCGTACGCGAACTGCGCGGGCACGAAGAACACAGATACCTTCGCCCCCGTCTCCTTGACCGCTTCCGCGACCGTGTTGTACACTGGAACGCCCTCGACCGACAGACCTCCCTTGCCCGGGGTGGCCCCGGCAGCTATGTTGGTGCCGTAGTCGAGCATCAGCCGAGTGTGGAGCGCCCCATACCTGCCTGTGATGTTCTGGACGACCACAGGGTCGCCCCTTCTGGGAAGGATCATCTCGCCTTCACCACTGCCTCCACCGCCTCCTGCGCGGTCCTGAAGAGCTTCACCTTGGAGCCCGAGAGCAGCTGCTTCGCCTCCTCCTCCTCAGCCCCGCTTATCCTGGCGAAGACGGGCTTCACAGGTCCGCCTGCGAGGACGTCCTTGATCCCCTCCGCTACGTCCGTTGTCCTCGTGATGCCGCCGAAGATGTTCACAAGTATCCTCGAAGCGTTCGGGAGCTTGTTGACCAGCGCCAGGGCCGCTACGATCCTCTCA
This sequence comes from Nitrososphaerales archaeon, assembly GCA_032906765.1. NCBI lineage: Archaea > Thermoproteati > Nitrososphaerota > Nitrososphaeria > Nitrososphaerales > Nitrososphaerales archaeon. The sequence goes on along the minus strand of JAJTZB010000002.1, from coordinate 166,193 downwards.
CGCTGCGCTCCCCCTCCGAGGTCCAGGAAGCACGCAGCGTTCCCGCCCGCGTCCCCCACGAGGTCCAGGGTGGAGAGCACCAGCCCCGCCCCGTTCCCAACTACTGCAATGTCTCCCTCCAGGCGGACGAAGGCGAAGCCCTGCCTCGAGGCCTCCCCCTCGAACTCGTCCAAGGGGTGGACCTTCGCGAACTCGGGATGGCGGAAGAGCGCGTTGTCGTCGAGTATTATCTTGGCGTCGAGGGGCATCATGATCCCGTCACCTCCCACGGCCAGTGGGTTAATCTCTGCCAGCTCGCACTCCTTCTCCCTCGCCAACTTTTCCAAACTGAGAAGTATCTTGACGAACTGCTCTGACTGGCTTCCGCGGAGGCCCAGCTCGGAGGACACGGTATTGGCGAAGGGCCGGTCTATGCCAGACAGCGGAATCTTCCTGACTACCTTCCCAGAGAGCGACTCTACGTCAATCCCTCCGGCCTTCGCAGCGATCACTACGAAACACCTCTCGCTCCTGTCGAGCGTGACCGAGAGGTACATCTCATCCTTGTGGGGGAACGACTGCTCGACCAAGATGGAACTCGGGACCTCTCCTCCAATTGAGAGATTGAATATTCTCTCGGCCTCTCTCTGGGCCGAAGCCTTGTCGGAGACGACCACAATGCCTCCCGCCTTGCCCCTCCCTCCTGCCAGGACCTGGGCCTTCAGGACTGCGGGCAGACCGATGGTCTCCAGCGCGTTGAGCACTCCGACCACGTTTCCTGCGAGTACTGAGCGAGGAACGGGAAGCCCGTAGTTCTTGAACAGCTCCTTCGCCTGATACTCGAAAAGCCGCACGAACCTAGGCGGCCAGGCAAGATGGGATAAACGTAGCGGGTTCTGCCGAGTTGTCGGTGCATTAACCCGACCTCTCAACTTCCACCCATCTGCTCTGAGGATTGCTCGCGTCCTCTTGCCTTCGGGGTTCCCCTTCACCGCTTCCCTTGGATGGCCGAGCCGCACAAACCAATGCGGCCATGATGTTTTTCGAGGCCAGTTCGTCCCTATCCCATGTCTGGTGGCAACTTGGGCAGTAGAGCTTCCTCTCTGCCAGAGCCATGACGCGGGAGCCACACTTGGGGCAGTTTCGGGAGGTACCTCTTGGGTTGACGTAAGAGATGGGTATGCATTCCCACCTTGCCTTGTATTCGATTTGCCTCTGGACCTCATGGAAAGTCCAGCTATTCATTCGACCTCTGAAAGCGGTTCCCTGTCCATTTCCCTTTCGGTAGAGATTGCGAATCCCTTTCAATTTCTCCATGACGATTCCGAGCTTGTCCTCTTTTGCGTGTTGGACTATCGCCTTCGAGACTCGATGAATCGCTTGGGTCGTCCTGTTCCTCTCCCGCCTCCCATATTTCGCATAGAGCTTCTGCCCGACGCGGTTGTCCTGTCGCGTCTTTCGCCCAATCCGCGCCCTGATTACCCGATAGACCTCTTTGACCTCCGCTACCTCAGAGGTATCGTAGACCTTCGTATTCCCGAGGGTGTCTGATGCCGTGACATTCCTCTCATTCACATCGATGCCGACATTTCCCAGAGGCTCAATTTCGGCAATCTCTTTCGAGAAGGCGATACTGATTGTGTGCGCGGTAATTGTAATCGAACCTCTCTTGAGTGTCTGGTCGTCGATGAAAGAGAGTTGATAGTCAGAGGCTTGGAGGGTGAGGTAGATGAACTGTCTAGGCTTGTTAGGAATTCTCAAGATGAGATGGTTGAGTAGATACGACTGGTTGTCCAACTTGAGGAACGCGCGCTTTACGCAAGGGTTCGACTTTCTGTCTTTGTTCCGATATGCTGAGAAGGCGACCTCGCAGGCAGAGAGAACGTAGTGGGTGTGGAGGCCGTATTCCCTGAGACGAGGGTAGGCAAGCTCAATCAGTTCGAACCTGCTCCCGACCTTCTCACCATCATGTTCTCTCTCATGCTTGAGGGCGATTCTGAGTGCATCGTTGCACATCAGGCGGAAATCTTCGAAGAGAGAATCGAGTTCGTGCGAGGCTACGTACCCGAACTGAATTGCCTTGACTGCACGCATGGAGGGCGAAGCTTCCAAGCCACTTAAGCACCACGCCCCACCAGCTTGACAAATTTGAAATGTGGAACAATCGTCCATTATCCATAAATATAATGAAACAGGCGATTCGCATTCAATGTCCGCAAGCGAAGCACAGCACCAAGAACCAGCACCTCAGGAACCACAGGCACGCGACCCAAACACGATCTTCATCGGCAAGAAGCCTGTGATGAACTACGTCCTTGCCTGTCTGACCACCCTGCAGAACGGTTCGGGGGGAGTCAGCGTAAAGGCAAGGGGCAGGGCAATCTCGAAGGCAGTGGACGTTGCTCAGATACTGACGAAGCGGTTCGCGACAGACATCGCGATCAAGAAGATAGCCATCAACACTGAGCAGGTCAAGAGCATAGAGACGGGCGCGATGAACAACGTCTCCTCGATCGAGATAAGGCTCGAGAAGTAGTCCCTTCGAGTCTCACAGGCGGCGACAGCCACACCTTCCGAGAGGATGCTCCGATTTTACTCAACGATTTTTTTATTTATGGGCTCGCCGCGGGCAGCTTTCGGCTTGGCCCTACGCCTTCCCATCTGCAACTTCGATGCGAAGACGGGAATCCTTTGCCCGAAATGCGAGTCCAAGCTCAAGGCCGGGGAGATAACCCCCGCCGACGTCGAGGCCTCGAAGGCGCTTATCCGAATTGCTGAGAGGGTAGCCGAGGTCAACAGGTTGACCCTGAGAAGGAGCTTCGAGGTAGGGGGAGATTACGTGCTGGAGTTCGAGGGCTCGGACCTGCAGGTGCTGAGGGGCAACGAAGCAATCCGCTCTGAGCTCGAGGGGGCGATGAAAGGAAAAGTTTGGTTGGTAGGTGCGGGCAGCTCGGACAGGAAGTTCCTCGAGGACATCTTCTTCCCGGTGAGGGTCCTGACTGTCAACACGGTCTGGCTGACCGACGGAGGGAAGAGGACCAAGGTGATAGTCCCGGGGAGGCGGAGTGAGCGCTCAATCGGCGACTTCGACAAGCTGAGGGCGATAGTCAGGAAGGCGCGGGGAATCGACCTGCTTGTCGAGACCGAGAGAGAAGCGAGCCTCTGGCAGGGCTCCTAGGGCACAAGTCGTTCCGGGTCCCTCGGGAAGAGCACGGCCTCCTTTATGCTCTCGAGTCTGAGAAGCTTCGCAACGAACCTCTCGATGCCGAAGGAGTACCCCCCGTGGGGCGGAACGCCGTACCTGAAAGGCTCCGTGAACCACCTGAGGCCATCCGCGTCCATCCCCTTCTCCTTGATTTGGGCCAATATCCTGTCGTGCCTGTGCTCCCTCTGGCCTCCCGAGGAGAGTTCCAGACTGCCGAAGAACAAGTCTGTGGACCTTGCGAACTCTGGCTCCTCGTCCACTTTCATTATGTAGAATGGTTTGGGCGAGGACGGAAACCTGTTCACGAAGAAGAACTCGGAACCGAACTCCTCCTTCGCGTAGGCTGACAGTACGTCCTTCCCCTCCTCGTCGAGGTCCTCTCCCCTTGGCAGCTTCTTCCCTCTAGCCGCAAGGATCTCGTAGACTTCAGGGAAGGGCAGCTCGGGGAAAGGGGTCTTTGGCACCTCTAACTCCAGGTTGATGACCTTGAGCTCCTCAGAGCAAGCCTTCCTCACGGACTCGACGGCGTGGACGACCATCCGCTCCTCTACGCGCATGACGTCCCTTTCGTCGCCGATGAAGGCCATCTCAGGGGCTATGGTCCTGTGTTCGCTGAGGTGCCTCGGCGTACGGGAAAGCTCTGCCCTCCAGTTGGGGCCGAGGTCGTAGATCCTGTCGAACCCGCCTGCAATGGTGAGCTGCCTGTGCAGCTGCGGGTCCTGCCGAAGATAGGCTGGCGTACCATAGTAGTCCAGCTTGAAGACCTCCGACCCACCCTCCGAGAGTCCGCCGAGGATGCTTGGAGTGAACGCCCTGATGAAGCCCCTCTCGCGCAGGAATGCCTCCATGGAGGCGACGACTTCGTTTTCAATCTTGAAGACGGCCGATGTCTGAGGCCTTCTCATCTCGAGCGAGCGCCATAGGAGTCTCGTCTCCAGGTTTGCCGGAGTGACTCCTCGCGGGTCGAGCGGAAGGGGCGCGGCAGCCTTGCTCACCACGACCACTCTGGAGGGGACTATCTCGAAGCCGAGCCTTGCCGCCTTGCTCTCCTTCACCTTTCCCTCGCAGGTTATCACGTCCTCCTGGTGGAGCCCGGCCACGAGGCCGAAGAGCTCCTCCCCAGCCTCCTTCTTCGGAACTGCAATCTGAACTATGCCCTTTGAATTTCGAAGGAGAACGAAGGTGATCCCGCCAAGCGCCCTGACGTCGTGGACCCAGCCGGCCAGCGTCACCGTCTTGCCAATGCTTGCCTTCAGCTCGGGGAGCGAGAGGAGTTCGTGCACTGCGCCGCCCATCCCTCGCGTCCGATTAATAGCTTAGCGCGAGAGGCGTTTCAAAGGCACCTGGACCTGCGTTCGCGCCCAGGCGCGTTTGCTCTTCCAGGGATTGCCCCTGTAGACTTCGCGGTAACGACCTCCCTGTTTGTACTTGCCCTCCTTCCTTCTCCATCGGACCCACCCCTCGAGGCCGCAGTAGATGAGTTCAGGCGAGACCTCCGCAGGATTGAAAGTTATGGAGACGGCCGTTGTGGCAGGCAGAACCTTCAGTGACATTCCCTTCTCCCCCTTCAGAGCCTTCCTGCCTTTCACCTCGATGCCGACCTCCCACTTGCGTCTCTTGCTCGGCACGTCGGGGCCGTCGAGCTCTCTGAAGAACCACGACCCAGTCTTCAAGCCGAGGCGCCTCGCCCACACAGCTATCTTCGCGAACTCGGCCTGGAGTTTCCTGTCTCCCGGCCACCCGCCCACGAGGGTCCTCGTGGCGACCCTGTACCGTGGCGCCCGGCCCACAACGAAGTCTACTGCCATTCTCGAACAAGGCTGGATAGAGCCCGCGTCTTATATCCTTGAAGGAGTGCTGGCGAGCGACTAGAGGGCGGCGAAACTCTGGCTCCAGCGGTTGTAGGCCTGCGCCAGCTCTGCGGACACGCTCGGCCGCCTGGCTCGCATCACGTCCTTGAAGTCAGCCATGGTGATCAGCCTCGTCTGAGTTTCCTTTTCCAGGGCTCTCCCGCTCTCGAAGAGTTCCCTGACTACCTTCAACTGCACACCCTGGCAGATGTCCTTGATGTCGCTGCCCGAGTAGCCCTCGCTTATCCTTGCTAGCATCTCGAGGTCAACGTCCTCTGCGAGTGTCAGCGGGGCTGTGTAGTTCCTGAATTGGGACATCCTAGCCTCGTTGTCCGGGAGCGGGACGAAGATCCTCTTCTGGAAGCGACGGAGGAACGGTGGGTCGAGCGACCACGGCTTGTTTGTGGCCCCGATGACGTAAAGGTGCAGGTTCTTCCCCTTGTCGTTGAGGCCGTCGGTCTCCTTTAGGAACTGGTCCCTCACCCTTGCCTCTCCCCCGACCTCCTGACTCCTTGTCCCTATGAGGGAGTCGATCTCGTCGACGAAGATCACCACCGGCTTGTTGTCAGCGAGCATCTTCCTCGCATTCACGAAGAGCTTGGCGACGTTCTTCTCACCTTCACCCAGCCACTTGCTCATGATGGATGCGGCGTCTACAGAGATGAAGTAGCCGTCTACCTCCGCCGCTGTCGCCGCGGCGATCATCGTCTTACCGCAGCCGGGAGGCCCGTAGAGGAGGAGGCCCCTGGGCCAGCCTAGCATGAACAGGTCGGGCCTTAGAAATGGGAACACGATCGATTCCCTTATCGCCTGCTTGCAGTCCTCGAGGCCCACGACGTCGTCCCACTTCACGTCGGGCTTCTCCGTTATCACGAGGTCGCTGAACGACGCCTTGAGCTGCTGGACGACCTCCGGGCCTCTGGTCCCCTCGCCGCCCGACGCCGGACCGCCGGCGCTTAGCTGGGGCCCGAACCCCGACTGCTGCGGTTGGTCCTGAGGGAGAATCCCGTGGGCTGCCTGAATCGCCTTCACCCGCTCCTGGTAGGCCATCGCGCGTTCTGTGTACTGCCTGTTCAGACGATAGTCAGGGTAGAGGTGGACTAGCTTCACGAGTGTTGAGATTGCTTTCTGGTACATCTGGATGGCCATGCCGTGCGCGCCCTGGGAGTCGAGCCGAATCGCTTCGCTGGCGTACTTCTTCGCATCGTCTTCCAGTTCCTTCGCAGCAACAACGCTCACTGCTGGGCGCCCTCCTGCTGCGTGACCCTGACCTTGCCCTCTGAGAGCAACTTGAGCATCGCCTGCTCCACCTCGTCGGAGGGTATCTTCAGGACCGACGATACGTCCGTGATGTCAACGTTCCCGTCGTGAATCGCGGCATACTGGAGGACCTGGGCCTCGGCTTCCGGGTCGTCTGTCGGCGCGTACAGGACTCCGAGCGGAGGCGCGGACCCGCCTTCGTCGTCCCCAGAGGACAGAAGAGCGACCCTCCTCTCGAGCTCATCAGCGTCCTGCCCGATTCTGAATGTCGGCGCTCCCAGATTCCGTTTCATCTCCTCGGCTCTCTGCTCCGCGAGCCTCTTCGCCTGCTCGACCAGCTCCTCTCCGCTCTCGGTCTGTATGTTCAGTGATATGGTGGGCGAAACGTTGCCCATCTCCGCCATCGTCTCGGTCAGTGTGTTGTTGATCTCGTTCGAAGCCTGGTCGAGGGACGGAACGAGGCCTTGGACCGTCTTGTTGACCCTCCGGAGTATCTTGAAGGCCATGCTCATGTGCGCCATCACGTCGCCCACGTCCACTATGCTCTCCAGCCTGAGCGTCACCTGGGTGAGAGCGAGTTCGCTTGCGTAGACCACCTTCCCGACCTTCCTCAGTTCGGCCCACTCGTTCGCGTAGACCATGGCCTTGGGCGTGTCCTTGGCTATCATCGCCCTCACAGTGGTGTCGAAGAGGGACTTCCTGCGAGCCTCGAGCTTGGAGCGCAGGTTCTCCAGCTCTCTCTTGTGAAGCTCTATCTCCTTTATCGTGGAGGCTATCTTCGGCTTCACAGTATCGTCCTTTCTAAGGTGGATGAACCTCAATGCCTCTCGAACCGACAAGTACGGTCTTTCTCGCAACTTTCCGAATAATCACCAGCTAGGTCAACATCATCGCTACTAAGGTGTGAACACTTTCTCTGCGCCGCAGGCCGGTAAAAGGAAGAATCTGGAAGTACTCGGAGACGTTGGTGACCATCCTTCTCTCGACCAGCTCGGCGAGCATCCACGGATTCTTGTATACGAATATTCCCAGCCTGTCGAATTCGTCGTGGTAGTCCTTGAAGGGCAAGGTGGTGAGCAGCCTTGGGTCGCCCACCCACATCCCCTGTATCGCGAGGAGGACGTGGGGCGTATTGACCAGGGAATCGATGCTCTTGATTCTCTCCCCCGACCTCTTGAACCAGTCCCTGCGGAGCTCAGGTCTGTCGTACTCGCTGTCGTCGATGAGGCTGGTCTTGGGGGTCTTAATCTGTTCTGCTGCGAAGTTCATGGCGTTCTTCAGGGCCACCAGCGCAGGGGAGTAGTTGACGCGCTGGAAGAGGAACTGGACCCAGGCGAAACTAGGCGACGCGGCCTCGATTGAATGAACAAGCTCTCCGATGAGCTGCTGTGACTGAGGAAAACGGGGCATGGACATCACGTTGGCGTTGATCAGGGAGACGTTGAAGAACCGGACTTCGGCTGTCCCGGCCGCCCTCTTCTCTTTCATGGCGACTTTTCTCCTCCTCCCTCCCGGACCGCCAAGGCGTTGTGCTTCTCCCCTGAATGACGCTTCGCCTGTTCGAGGTGCCTGACCCTTGTTCCGCGGCGCGGGTAGGGTAGGAAATCCCTGTAGGGTTTGTAGGATAATGGTCCGAAATTCCTGACGAGAACGAGGAAGAGTGGGAAGGCTGCGGCCACCCGAAGCGCAATCAGTGCGTACCACGTGAACGGGAAGGGGATTATTGCCCAGAGTCCGCTTGTGACGCCGCATGCAAGGATCGCCAGCCAAGTCCAACGTCCAGGGTCGTCGGCTGGCATCTTGACGCTTCCATCGATAAGGCCGAGGTGCCTGCAGACCGACCACCATTCGGCCTGGTTCGCGTGGTCCCGCAGGGGACTCCTAATCCTAGACAGGTCGTGGCGGTAGGCCACGACGTACATCGCAACCAGCCAAGGGAGAGGGGTGTAGCCGAAGAGCCAGCTGATGTCGCTCATCGAGCGCTGAGCGTCCAGCCGCTAATAACGGGCCTACTCGGCCGGCGTTGGGTGTTGGGTGCCGGGCGGGCCGAACTGGTCCTCGAAGGCCTTTCGCGCCCTCCTCACCTCCTCGACGAAGTTCAGACCGTCTCCCCATCGGAATCGCCCTGCGAAATGATCCCTGTAGAAGCGCTTCAATATCCTGCCTTCGACGAGGGTCGCTCCAACGGGATTGAAGAGCACAGAGAGAAAATCGTCGAAGTCGGCGGGCCTACTTGCGCAGTCACGCAACGAGACTCCGTTCATGCTCAGTCGGTAGACCGTCGACGCGAACCCGCTCAGCCCGAGTACCTCCTTCAGGGTGGATTCACAGGCTGAGGCCATCGCAGCCTCGAACTCGGTCATGGAAAGTCTGCGTTGAATGGTTCTTAACGCTAGGAGGAGTAGACATCCGCCGAAATCAGGGCGTGTCCCGCCGAGTCGAAAAACAGATCGTATGCTCCCGGAGCTGTGGCGGTGAACTGGTAGTGGTACACCCCAGACACGGACTCTGATCGCATCACAACTCCTTGGAACACTATGGAGAGGGTTACGGCGGCTCCGGTGGAGTTGACCTCGCCGCTTATCGTTTCACCCTGCTTCATCTGCGCCTTAATCGTATAGGGGTCCCTTCCGTTGAGTTGGAACTGAACAGGAGCGAGTAGCGCAACATGGTTTTGGTCAGGAGCGGCCGAACCACCTCCCAAAATTACCGAGCAGAGTATGGACGACGCCAACAGGACTGAGAAGGCCAAACGGCAACTCTCTTTCGTGCCAAGTCACTGGTTCATGCCGAAATCCGCAGTTATTGTACTGTGGGCTTTGGTCGAAACTGTAGTTGATGCTGAAGATGATGGTGCCAACCGGAGACACAGTCGGGCCTGCCGCTCTTTTTCTGCCCGCCTTTTTGTGTTCCTTTCCCAAACTCTGTAGTCAGGGAGCCCCCAGGTTCGAAATAGTGACCGACCTCCCTGAGCGCTGTGAACGTCCCTGCTCGAGCGTTTCCTCAGCGCTTTCAGTATGGCTTCCCCTTGGGAAATGGATGAACGCGCCGTGGAACCACCGCGAGTGGTTCCGGAACTTCTGGACCTGGACATGTCTCATCCCGCTCAGCAGTAAAGCATCAACCTCGTGTGGTTGTCCAACGTGGCAGAAGCTCTTCTGAGGAATCCGTACTACCACGGTCTGGGAATTCTGACACTTCTCATCACGCCGTCGATGAGTGGAGGCGGCTCATCGACACATCTTTGAAGATACTCGAACATCCAAGTTTGATAAGAAGCGACTCATAACGTGGACTTGGCCGAGGGCTGCATTCAATCCTACCATTGAAGTGGCCCGAATATTCTAACGAGCCATGATTGGAATCTCTTAGCTCGGTCTGCCAGTGTCTGCCGGTAGTTACGCCGTTAAGTCTTGGCTGCAAGGGTCCCATTTGTGTCAAGTCTGGGATAGTAGTTCAACACTCTGGATACCCTGTGGAAACCCCACTGCCTGGAACTTTGCTGGCCAGGTCGGCCATGCGCGCAAAAAGAGCGGTTTCAGCCCCCGAAATTCGGGGGTGCCGAAGCGTGGTTTGAGACGAAGACCCAAGCCGCGAACTACGCAGGCACGGAGTAGCGAAAGACTGCCGAGGAGGTCGCCGCGGGCGCTCCAAGAGTCGCAACTGTGTCGTACAGAAAAACTGTGACCGTGTAGGTGCCAACTATCCAGGCTGTACTTCCCCCCGCTGTGAAGTTATGTGAGTAGACCCCAACAGCTCCGTTGCCACTTACTTGGGCTGATGCAAAAGCCACCAGTGTGTTTGACGGATTAATGACCAGTATGAATACGGCAGTGCCGGAGGAGTTGCCAGACGCGGTAATGACGTTCCCCGATACGACAAACATCTGATTGCTTCCTAAGTTGGAGGGAGAGACCGCCACACTGACATTGTCCTTAGAAGGACTCGCGGCAATGGTCAGCGTGCGTGTCGAGGTCAGTGTCGTTGTCGCGGTGTTTAACGTTGCAGTTGTGGTGAACGTCACAGTCATCGGAGGAGCGTGCTGAAGTGAGCTTACTTGCGATGAAAGATTGGACAGGCTTCTTTCTTGTCCCGCTACCACGCTTGACGTGTTCAGGTAAGATGCCCCGAAGGCCGCAGAAATCACAACCAGAATCGCCACGCTTGCGATCAGCCCTTTGGTCACGGTGTCCATGATATCAACTGGTCATTCATTTCGTGTGATTGGAAGCATAGCCAACATGAGTGCTGCAATCACAATCACCGTCGCCGCTGAGAAGGCATTCCTCATGTTGGAGGAAGACACGCGGATGAATATATCCATTCAGGAAGCTCCTTCCGTCGCTCATGTTAGATTCCCTTCGAAAGGTCGGTTCAGTGTAAATATAAGGACTTGGGTGATAACATGAATAGTTAGTACTAATATATGTATTTCTACCGTCCTGCGTCTAATGGCTTCAGTGGTATGTTTCTGAGCTTCAGCTTCGCGGCATCCTGTATGCACAATGCTTCACCTCCACAACCTGCCAAACGAGAAACATGGACGATTTCCATCGCCTCTCTGGCTGAAGATGGTTTGTCTGTTGCCCCTTCTTGGGTTGGCTCATGTCCTCGCGTATATCGCGTTCCGCCTCGCTCCTATAGTTCGATAGGCTCGACCTCGATCAAGAGCTGCCTGACCTTCCTGAGCTCGATCTGGAACAATCAAGCGGCCGGAATACCTCGATGTAATCCCTGTTGCTGGACTGGAATTCATAGTTCCGCAAGAATGGAAATAAGAAAAAGGAGAGGATTAGCGCCCTACCTAGTAAGACGCGCCCTCGGTGCTAGATTCCGTCCCTGCTGGCAGGCTGGTTGGTACCTCAGGGAACCTCTCCTTCATGCGCTGCTCGGCCACCGCGGAAGCTTCCGCTAGGATGCGCTCCGCGTCCTCGTTGGCAGCCTCGAAGTTCAGTGAGTATCCGCCCACAGTGCCTGCGTCGACAAGGATGCTGCTTAGCAGACCAGAGATCTCGCCTATCTCGCTCTCCGCCTCAGGCAGTACGCCCACCAAGCCTTGCTTGACGTTGCGCATTACTGCCATGGCTGGGGTCAATGTGACGACAATGTCGCCGAGTTCGGTGATTGTGTTGAGTCTGAGCACTATCTGTTCGAGAGCAAGTTTGGCCTGGGTGACCATCTTGTTCATCTTCCTGACCTCGGCCAGCTCGTTCGCGTAGACTGAGGCGTGCTGCGAGTCGTGCTTCTGGAGCGACCCCACGACCTTGTTGAAGATCGCGTTGTCTCTCTCTCTGAGTTTGGAGGATGTAGAGTCCAGTTTTGCTACCTGGACCTGGATTTGGCGTGTGGCTAGGTCGAGCCTCGGTTTGAGAGGACCAGGATTCCTTACGGTTTCCTTGACCTTCGTCCCGAAACTCTGGTTGTTCTGCTTGTCCCACTTTCCTGCGAATGCAGACATTAGATTCGAGATTTCATGTGCGCTGAGACAATGTTATAGAGGGTGGTAAAATTAAGTTCACAACCGAATGAACTATTGGTCTTTGGCTCAGGAGCGCCGGTGGGAGGATCTCGTGACGAGAAAGCTATAGAGGGGAACTGTCGCGGAAGCAATCAGATGCTCAGGGTTGCTTTCGTCTCAGATATTCACTCGAACCTTGAAGCACTTGACAGTGTGCTGGGGGAGCTGAGAGGGGAGGAAGTCGTTTGCCTCGGGGACGTGGTGGGCTATGGCAGCAATCCGAACGAAGTGATTGAGACGCTGAGGGAAACAGGGGCGAGAACGGTTCTCGGCAATCATGACAGCGCCGTTCTCACCGGCGACACTTCGATGTTCAACGCAAGGGCGGCGATGGCCGCAAGATGGACGGAGGCCCAGCTGACCCCTGAGAGCAAAGAGTTTCTGAAGGCGCTGCCCAAAGAGATCAGGGTTGATTTTGGGGGCGTCAGGACGTACCTCACCCACGGCAGCCCCGACGACAACCTATGGGAGTACGTTGACCCGTCGACCCATCTGGACCTGTTCGGCCACTACCTGAGCAAGCTAGGTGTCAGGCTGATCGGCTTTGGACACACGCACGTCCCTTACGTCTGGAGCGGTGAGAACGGGACCGTCTTCAACCCGGGGTCGGTGGGGCAGCCAAGGGACATGGACAGAAGGGCATCCTTCGCAGTGGCGACTTTCGACAGGGGCTCGGTGGATGTGGAGCAGCGCAGGGTTGAGTACGATTACAAAGGGGCAGCAGAGAAGATCGTGAAGGCTGGCCTCCCCGCGTCGCTCGCTCAGAGGCTTTCTCTTGGCATCTGAAAGGTGGCTCTGTTAGGTTGTCGGGTGGTCAGCCTTCTCCTAGTCTGATGGTGATGACGACTTCTCAAGTTTAGCGTCCAGCTAATTTACCCGAGCACGGCAAAGGGCTTTTTTGCCTTGATGTGTGAGCTGTGATAGCTGAAAGGATATTTTCCAATGTTCGAATCCGAAACGTGTTCGATTTGCACATCTCGAAATCCGGCGCTCTTGAGTAACCTCTCGTAGTCCGAATCCGTTAGAGCCCCCGCGATACAAGCCGACCAGGAATCCATGTCTTTCCTTGCACTATCGGGGATATCCTTCTGAAGAGTGACGTCCGCGACGGCAAAGATTCCGCCTCCCTTTAGCACGCGAAAAGAGTCCCTAAAGACGGCCAGCTTGTCAGGCGAGAGATTGATCACGCAGTTTGAAATGACGTAGTCCACGCTGTTGGATTCAATTGGCAGGTGCTCGATCTCTCCAAGCCTGAACTCCGCATTCGCGTACTTGCTTCCATACTTCGACTTCGTCTCCCTCGCTCTCCAGATCATCTCAGGCGTAGCATCGACGCCTATCGCTCTCCCTTTCGCGCCGACCATCGACGAAGCTCTGAAGATGTCTATCCCGCCGCCGCTTCCGAGGTCGAGTACTACATCACCTTCCTTCGGGCTTACCAAAAGAAGAGGAGAACCACACCCGGCGTTGACCGAGGAAGCTTCGATTGGAACGACCTCGCCATGGGACATTACGGTTGAATCGTTACAACTACCATCTCCACCACAGCATTCCGACTGGGAAGACGTCGCCATCTTGGCGTATCTCTCCTTGACGGCCTTCCTGATTTCAAGCTCAGACATGCTCTTACCTTGGGAATCGGGAGCTATTTATTGACTCAGTTCCTCGCTTAGGCACTGCTAACTTGTCGGGACACGATGATGAATTCCCAAGTGTAGTGTCCACCAAACTTACCAGAGCAGCCTGAGAGGTTATGGTTAAAATAGAGGCAGGGGAGAGCGAACGGAGCGTTGAGTGATTACAAAATTAGCGAGACGCACTAGCCGCAGAAGTAGACTCAGCGCAGACTACGACTGGAAGCAAATCGAACCGAAGGTCAGGGACTTCTATGCGAAACCACGCGTTCGAGCTAGTCTTCAGAAAAGGCTCGCCAAGGCCAAGCCCGTAGGTTACGTGGAGGGTCCGCCGACCCTCAACAACCAGCCTCACATGGGGCACGTGAGGGGCCGCGTCATCAAGGACCTGTGGTACCGGTACAGCACGATGAATGGAGTGAGGATAGTCTTCCGTGGAGGATGGGACACGCAGGGACTGCCCGTTGAGCTGCAGGCAGAGAAGGAGCTCGGGCTGACCGGGAACAAGTGGGACAACCTAAGGCAGGTAGGCATGGAGAAGCTTGTCGAAGCCTGCAAGGGCCTGATTGGGAAGTACCGTCCGACTTGGGAGGAGGCGGACAGGCTCATCGGTCTGATGCTCGACCAGAAGAAGGCCTACATGACCTACAGGGACGACTACATAGAAAGGGAATGGAAGTACCTCAAGATTGCCTGGGGAAAGGGGCTGCTCGGAGAAGGGTACAAGGTGGTCGCCTACTGCCCGAGCTGCCTGACTGCATTGAGCCACGCTGAGGTGGCGCTGGGCGGATACGAACAGCTCGAGGACCCGAGCCTATACTACAAGGTGAAGGCTGGGGACGGCTCCTTCCTGGTCATCTGGACGACGATGCCCTTCACAGTGGTGACCGACGAGCTTGTCGCGGTCAAGCCTGATGCCGACTACGAGTACGTCGGGGTGGGCGCGGAGACCTGGGTCGTGTGCTCGGAAAGGAAGGATCAGATGGCGAAGGAACTCGGGGTCCAGTTCGGAGAGACTCGAAAGATGGTCAAGGGCAAAGAATTGGCGGGAATCAAGTATACCCATCCTCTGCTCGACGAGATTCCAGGACTGAACACACCCGAGTATGTCGGCAAAGTGCACAAGGTCGTGGCGGAGGACTTCGTGGACACGACCACCGGCACAGGCCTCGTCCATCTCTCACCAGCAAACGGCGAGGACGATTTCGCGGCGGCGCAGAAGATTGGGATTCAGGTCTTCGCCCCATTCGACGACCAAGTGAGGTTCACGCAGGATGCCGGCAAGTTCAGCGGGCTCTTCGCCAGGGACGCGGACGAGAAGGTCGTGTCGGAGCTGGGGGATAGGGGGGCGCTGGTCTACGCGGGGAAGCTCACCCACGACTACCCTGTCTGCTGGAGGTCAGGGCACAGGATCGTATGGCTGGCCAGGAGGGAGTACTTCTACTGGATCGACAGGGTCAGGGACCAGCTCATCCGCGCGGCGGAGAAGGTCGAGTACTACTTCGAAGCGCCCAGGAACAGGTTCCTAGAGTCGATCCGCGATTCGCCGCCTTGGGGGATAACCAGGGAGCGGGTCTGGGGGACCCCGCTACCAATCTGGGTCTGCAAGGATTGCGGCGAGAAGGTGCCAGCCTTCTCGCGGAGGAGAATCCTGAAACTGGCCAGGGAGCTCCCTGACGGACCGAACTTCGAGCTGCACAGGCCGTGGGTGGACCGGGTCGTGCTCAGCTGTCCGAGCTGCGGAGGCGACGCAGTCAGGGAGCCGTTCGTGCTCGACGCCTGGCACAACAGCGGATCAGCCCCGTACTCTGCGTTCACGGACAGGGAGTACCGCCAACTCATCCCCGCGAAGCACCTGACCGAGGGGATAGACCAGACCAGGGCCTGGGCCTACACGCTGCTCGTGCTGAACGTCCTGATGACGGGCAGGCCACAGGCGCCCTACAAGGCGTTCCTGTTCCAAGGGCACGTGCTGGACGACCAGGGGAGGAAAATGAGCAAGAGTCTGGGCAATACGATATGGGGGCTGGACCTTCTTCGGTCGAAGTCGGTGGACCTCTCTAGGTTCTACCTCATTCGGAAGAGCGCCCCAGAAGACTCGCTGAGCATGGACATGAAGGAGATGGAGGCGAGGCCATACCAGGTGCTCAACACGTTGTACCACTTGCACGTCTACCTCACACAGAACGGGGAACTGGACGGCTACGACCCGGAAAGGCACACCGTTGCTTGGGCGAAGAGGAGCGGACTACTGACCACAGTCGACAGGTGGCTGCTGACGAAGCTCTCAAGGGCAGAGAAGGAGGTTCCGGCTGCGTACGAAAGGACTCGCTACAACGAAGTCTGCAAAGCACTCGAGGCGCTGGTGATCTCCCACGTCAGCCAGACCTACGTCAGGCTTGTGCGCGGAGAACTTTGGAAGGACGACCCGAAGGAAAGGAAGAGGAGACTCGCAATATACGCCACGCTGGGCCACGTACTGAGAAGGGCGGACATCATGCTGCACCCCGTCATCCCATTCGTCACTGAGTACCTCTACCAGCAGTCATTCTCTGGAAGGCGCAAGTGGCTCTCACCACTTCTGACAGAGGAGTTCCTAGAGCCGGCGCGGGTGGGTACAAGCCCGACGGCTGAAGCGTCTGTCGAGTTTGCTCTTGCAGCGGAGGAGGCGTCGAACTCCGCCAGAACGAAGGCCAGACTGAAGAGGCGCTGGCCCCTGAGGAGGATGAGCGTGCTTGTCTCAAGGCGAACTGTCGGGAAGGCGAGAGGTGCTAGGAGACTGACATGCTCTCTGTGCAACGTAAAGGAAGTGAATGTCACCTCCTCGGTCAAAGATTTCCCCGCCTCGTTCGAGCTCGTACCGAACGCGTCTCGTGTCGGAGCCCTCTTCAAGGAGAGGACGAGGGAGATCCTGGCCAGCCTGAAGCCTCTGACGGGCCAGGCTGCGCTATCCGTCTACCTGTCTGGAAAGCCCTTGGCCGTGGAGACGACTGCGGGGAAGGCCGAAGTGCCGACTGCCGCTTTGGAGCTGGTCGTCAAACCCGCCGACGGGTTCGAGGTGGGCGAGAGCACAGGTGTCTTCGTGGCCATCGACAAGACGAGGGACGAGGGGCTCGTCGCAGAGGGCCTCGTGAGGGACGTTGCCCGGAGGCTGCAGGCGCTCAGGAAGGTGAGGGGATACTCGCCCACGGCTGTCCTGAACACGGCGTCCGTCGCCGGGTTGGAGAAGGAGGAGCTGAATCTCCTGGAGCCCATGCAGAAGGAACTTGCCTTCCTGGTCAGGGTGCGGTCCGTCCGGCTGCTCGGGACTGCAGAGAAGGACGCCAAGTGGGCCGAGGAGGACCTGGACGGGAAGCCGGTCTACCTGGACGTAAGCTAGAGTAACCTACGGGCCAGTCGAGTGAACCATCTGAGCCATGAAGGCAACAGGACCTCGATGAAATCAACGTCCGCTAGGCTGAAAGCCTTGAGCCACCTCATCACTCCAAGGTAGAAGACGAGCCCGACAGGCATCATGACGGCCGCTGCCACAACTGTCTCGACCCTTCCGAAGGCGAACATCATTTCCGCGGAATCCAGGGCGACGAAGACGAACACCGCCATGATTCCCGAGGCGGCGATGGACTTCAGGTACGCAGCCACGTCAAGCACCAACATGCGCCTCCTCCTGACGAAGTAGGCGACGGACCCCAGCATGATGAAGAGCATCGCAGACCGCCCGAGAGCAATCCCCATCAGCCCCAGCGCAGGCACTGTCAGCACTGCTACGACCACCAGGCCGACCAAGGCGGCAAGGCTGCTGACCGTGAAATGGTGCGCCCTATCGTCGACGAGAAGGCTGGAAGAATAGACTGAGGTAATCGCAGTGAGCGCTATCGACAAGGAGATCGCGGCCATCAATGGAGCTGCCGAAACGTAGGCGTCCCCGAAGACCCTCAGCAGGAAGGGCGAGACAGCAGCAAGTCCAAAACCCATAGGCGCAGCCGTCAGGGTGACGTACCGAGTGTAGGTCCGAAGCGTCGCTCTCTTCTGCTCGTCCAGCGACCCTTGACCGCTGAGCGCCGGGACTAGGACGTTCGTGGCTGCGTTCGGAGCAAAGGAAGCAACAGCCGCCCCTACCGCCGCTATGTTGTAGAGGGCCAGGTTCCCCAGCCCTTGCTGGAAGAAGGCAAGGAGCTTGTCGGTCTGCGAGACCGCGAATCCCATGGCCGCGGCGAAGAAAACCGACGTCATGTACGCGAACACCGGCTTCAAGCTCGCGCCTTCGATGCGGGCGTGCTCCACCACCCTGTAAGAATAGAAGTTTGCGAGCGCGGCCATGACCGCGTCGCCGACCGCGAAGCCCATGAAAACGCCAGCGGGGCCGAAACCGAGAACAAGAAGCGCTGACGCGAAGACGTAACGGATGACGGCAGATGCGACCATCAACTTCCCTGCAGAAGTAGCCCTCCCCGCCCCCAGCATGGAATAGCCGCCTAATTGGGCGAAGGAGTAGAATACGGCGTCCACACTGGCGAAGAATACGACGTTCGTCTCGTTCGGCCCTGCGACCAGGCTAGCGATGGATGGAGACGAGATTACAAACGCGGCAGCGAGGGAGAGCACAGAACAGACACCAACTGCGAGGAGGTACACCCTCCTGGCCGGACCTTGACCAGTGATGTACTGCGAGATGAATCTGGTCACCGCAGGAGGCGTGGCACTGACGCCGGAGCCGCTCAGAGGGAGTGCGAGGACGGCGAGCGTGGCGACGCCGACGACTACCACGTTGAGGAGCGAGACGAGGCCCACTGCCTGAAGCGAGATGTAGTTTGTCAGGAGGACGAGGTAGAGCGTGTTGAGAACGAGCGTCATTACTGTGGCTGCGTATAGTGCCGCCGCCCCCCTGGCAACGGTCGTTGCTGTTTGCATCGGTTACACTCTTCGCGCCCGTGGAGAGCACTATTTAATCGGACGAGAAGTCTGCGAGGGAGCTCTGATAGGGATTCAGCGTCCTCGCTGAAAAGCCGAGCTTCCTGAGGTCCTTGGCAAATTCCTGAGCGAACCCGTGCGTAGTGTATACTACTTCGGGGGAGACTTCGTCGACGAGCTTGAGGAGCTCCGGGTAGTCGCAGTGGTCACTCAGCGGGAATGCGTAGTCAGCTCCGAGCGAACGGGCGTACCCTCCATCCATAGCCCAGCCGCTGAATGCCACGAGGACAGCCCCGTACCTTTTCTTCAGGTGTGCCAGCATCTTGCTCCTTCCATGGGAGAGGGGAGCGACCATCAGCCACGGCCCGAGCGGCAAAGAGTCGGAGTCCTTGTCAGGCTCGAAACGGCTTCCCTCCCTTAGAGGAACTCCATGCCTCCTGTGGATGTCGTTCATCCTAGCGACCGATTCGTGGAAGAAAAGCGGTTCCCAGGTCGAGAAGAAGTAGCTGAGGAGCTGGGCTTTGCCCAATGGGTAACCCATCAGCACAACAGGCTTGCCCCTGTGGTACATCTCGCCGATCAGCCCGTTCACCTCCTTCACGAGCTTTGCTGTCGAAGGAAAGACGTACTCGGGGCTACCGTACGTCGTCTCCATTATGAGTAGCCTCGCCCGCTTCGCCACGCACTTGCCAAGGAACGCGCGCTCCCTGCCAGAGGCGTCACCTGTGTAGTAGACCTCGTCTTCGATTCTGATTGCCCTGGAGCCGAGTATGTGGCCGGAATCGAGAAGCTGGACTCCCTCGAGGGCCTTGATCGTGTCACCAAGGTCAAATCCCCTGGCCGCAGCCAGTTCCTTGGTCTCGTCAGACGTAATGACCGTCTCCAACTTGGAGGCGTTGTGCATGTGGTCTACGTGCGCATGGGAGACGAATGTGTAGTCCGCGCGGGCTGGCCCCTTGGGGTCGAGCACGTACCTCCTCTCCCCGAAGTCAACCTGTATGCCGATGTGCGATGATACACGGGCCCCGCCCAAGATGCGGCTCCGCCTCCGGTTCCGATTATTAACCTGTCGAGAGTCTGAACGCCCTCCATTCACCCGGTCCGAGGGCGATGTCGAAGGACATCGACGGAAGAATCTTCAGAGTCCCCGCCTTCTGCCACGAACCTGACGAGGGGTCCAGCTCATGAAGGCCGATCGACAGGCGCTTTGATAGCTCCGGGTCTCGTGGCCTGAAGACGACCTTGGTCCTCAGGGCGCTTTCGGAACCGTTCCCAGTGCAGATTACCTGACCGGGCCCATGGAAGGTAATCGCAGCGAGACGAGCATCCTCTGGGTGGGCTGCCTCCGAGCCCGAGAACTTCCACCCGTTCTCTGCGCGAAGCTCCGCCCCGCTGGCGAATGCGTAGGTCTTTCCTCCCGCCCTCCCGACGAACGCTGATGTCCTCTTCCCAGTCCAGAGGTTGCTCGCAAGAACCCACTTCAGACTGGAGGAGACGCTTGGGTTGAGGGTGACCCCCTCGAGGCCGACGGAGAGGCCAAGCTCCCCCAGGACGAGAGACTCGACGAACCTAGAGGCGGCGACTGGGTCGCACCCCCGACCGTGGGCCTCCCGCCTCTCGACGTCCAGCCAGTAGGGGAGGTCACCAGGTGCGCCACCGAACTTGACTATGTCCGACGAGGCGAGCCTCCCAACGGCCTCCAGTTCGAGACTGCCTGTACCTCCGAACCCCGACTCGTAAGCGAGTACTGCATGCGCCAGGGCTCCCCTCGTCCAATAGCCACCGAGTTGACCGTCGCCGTAGCTGCCGTTGAAACTGATCCTGTTCGAGGTCGGGATGGTCCTCGGTCCGTACCCCCCCTCGAAGTCCCTCTCCAGGAGCCTGTGCGTCAGCGAAGCGGAGACAGCCCTGTCGAACAGATACCTGTAACAAGCGACCGCTTGGTCAACTGTCTCGTCCGCGTGGAGCTTCCCTGCCTCGTCCAAGTTCAATGCGAGGGCGCCGCGGTCGTCGAGCAGCCGCTTCTTGACTGATGAGCTGATAATGACCGATCGTTCCTTGAACTTCGCAGAGTCCTGAGCTTTCCCGATTCGCGAGGCCAGTGAGGCCGCCTGGGAGAGCCCTCCAGCGACCGCCAGCGACACCTCGGCAAGCTCGCCGGTCGGATAGCCCCGTCCGATCCTTCTCCTCCATCCCTGAGGAAGAGAGCCGTCGAGGCCGACTACGCCGTCAACCGAACGCGCCACGAGGAAGTTTGCCGCCCTCCTGAGCATTGGAAAGATGGCTCGCATGTACTTCTTGTCCCCGCTCATTGCCGCAAAGCGCGAAGCACCGTCGAGAAAGACAGAAGTCTCGAGGACGCCTGGTTTCCAAGGGTCAAGGGAGTGTGGCAGAGAGCCGTCCCCGTTCATGATTGCCCTCGCCGACTCGATGATTGTCTTTGAAGCTCCCGGATTCAGTGGGGCGAGTCCCTTGAGCGTCTCGAACCTGTCGAGAAGGTCGTCCTCATACTCTGCGCCTTCAAGCCCCGCCTTGGCCCAAGCGGACCCAGAGGTCACCGCCCCCGACGAGGTTGCGACCGAGGGGCCGTCGGACGCTTGCTTTGCTGGGGCAGCGAAGAGCGCGCCGAAGTCAGAGAGAGCTGCCTCAAGCTTGTTCGGGTTGTACAGCGACACGAACACAATATCTACGCTGGCTGCTGCCTGTAGTTCGAACTCGTGATCGGCGAGCACGAGCACCTGCCCGGACATCCCTGCACTAGACTCCGGCAGCGCTCCAGACTGAAGGAATCCCTGCGCCTTGTTCCTGTCCGTCGTCATGTAGAAGCGGCTGGGCGGCGGCTGCGCGCCCACCACCCTGGCAGCGGGCGGTTCCGCGAACTCGTCCATCGCGACGTGGCTCGACCGGTTGAAGGCATTCACCGCTGCAGCTCCCCAACCGTAGGTGCGGTCTCTGAAGTGGGCTGTGGTCGGGTCTTGGAGGTGAATGACCCTCACCCTCACTCCAGACGACCCCGAATTCCGGATTGTCACCTTCCTGGAGTACCCGAGAGTCGGTGCCGGGAGCAGCCGAATGGACTGTGAGACTTCGACAGAATCGAGTACGTGAGAGGAGAAGGACGCTTCGTCGGGCGTAGCGGTCACTCTCGACTCCTGTTTCTGCGATTGCACCAGGAGGCCCGCCTGGGTTTTGTAGAAGTGGAGTTCGTCCCTGCCGAAGAGGAGCCTCCGTTCCGCCGAGGACTCGAGATAGCGCACCGACCCGTCTGGGTCCAGCGAGAGCCTTAGAGCGCCGCTTCTGAGCACTACCGGCGCCCTCAGGGCGGACGCTCGGTGCTCGATACTACGCACGGGACGCGGGTCTAGGGCTGCTCCCATCTGAGCTAAGGTGGAATTGTCGGCTAATATCACCGTGGCTTGCGAATCTTGAGCACGGGTGTCCCATCAGTTAACCCGCGGACCTGCGTTTCCAGACCGTGCCTGAGGGGGTGTCCTCGAGGACTATGCCCTTTTCGAGGAGTTCCGCCCTGATTCTGTCCGATTCGGCGTAATCTTTCCTCCTCCTCGCTTCCTCCCTCTCGGCTATCAGTTCGGCGACCCCTGGAGGCACCGCATCCTCCTTGAAGTTCAAGACGCCCAGCACCGAGTTCACGCGTTCAAGTGATTTGACAATCTTCGCAGCCTCTTGGCGGCCCAGACCGCCGCTGTCGATCAGGCCGTTGACCTCCTTCAGGAACGCGAAGACTGCGGCCAGGGCAGCCGGCGTGTTGAGGTCGTCGTCCATCGCCCTCGTGAACTGCGAAAGCAGCCTCGAAGCAAGCCCGCTGCCTCCCGACCCCGCCTTCATAGACCTCAGCCTCGAGATGAACTCTTGGAGCCTTTTACGCTGTGCCGCCGCCTGATCTAGGCTCGTATCTGTGAGGTCGATTCCGTCCCTGTACCTCGATGATATGAGGAAGAGCCTGACGGTCATTGGTTGGACACCCCTTTGCAGGAGGTCCCGAAGGTAGACCACGTTACCGATGGACTTGTGCATCTCCTCGCCCCGAATGTTGAGGAACTCGGAGTGCAGCCAGAATCGGACGAACCTCTTCCCAGTTGCAGCCTCGGACTGCGCGATCTCGTTCTCGTGATGCGGGAACTTGTTGTCCATCCCTCCGGTGTGGATGTCAAAGGAGCTCCCGAGGTACTTCATAGACATCGCCGAGCACTCGATGCTCCATCCCGGCCTTCCCTTTCCCAGCTCGGTCTCCCAGTAGACCTCGCCGTCGTCCTCGTCCCAAGCCTTCCAGAGCGCGAAGTCGTTCGCCTCCTCCTTCTCGTAGTGGTCCTGGGCGACGCGCGCTCCGGCCTTCAGCTCGGAAGGTCTGATGCCTGACAGCCTCCCGTATCTCTTGAACTTCGAGATGTCGAAGTAGGTCGAGCCGTCCTCCGCCCTGTACGCGAAGCCCTTCCTCATCAGCTTCTTGACGAGCGCCACCATCTCGTTGATGTGTTCTGTCGCGCGGGGGTAGAGTTCCGCGGGCTCGACGTTGAGGAGTTTCAGGCCCTCCATGAACGCCTTCTCGTAGAAGTCTGTCAGCTCTTCTCTTGTCTTGTGGAATTCCTTCATCCCCTTGATGATATTGTCTTCAACATCAGTTATGTTCATGACCTGCTTGACCCTGAAACCCTTGAACTTCAGGTATCGGCGCAGAATGTCCTCGAAGACGAACGTTCTGTAGTTCCCGATGTGCGGGTAGTTCCAGACTGTCGGCCCGCAGGTGTACATCCTGACGACGCGGCCCCTAATCGGCCGGAAGGTCTGCACCTTTCGCCCCATGCTGTTGTAGAGCCTGAAGACCAACGCGCACTATCACATACCAGACTGAATGGTCGAAATAAAAAGGAAAGGGAGAGAAAGATTCTTAGAGCTTACCTATTCTGTAGATGGGCTTGCCGCAGGAGGCGCAGATGCCCTTTATCGCTGGGCGCCCGTTCTTCAGTTTGATTTGCTTGGGATTCTTGATCTCCCTGTTCTTCTTCTTCTCGTAGACGCAGTATCCTGTTACCAACTGCGAGATGCCTCGCGCCAAACGGGCTCGATTTGATATATAAACCTGAGCCAAACGCCTTGAAACGCGTCTCTTTTGACCAGCGCGTTTGCGTGGAGACCGATAAGCCGTCCAGCGCCGATGTTCCGAGGTAAGCGATAGTCCGATGTCGCCGAAAAGGTCAGGAATTTGCCCATCCAACCATGACTATTCTCCCCTTTTTACCATCAAGGCTGGCAGATACGGTGGCTACTGAGCACGCTTACCATGGATGCTCACTAATATTGACCTTTGGGGACGGGAAACAGGTATTTCTGACAATCTGAGCATTATTCTAGCCTTTCTGCCCTTCTCCAATCCAGTTATAAGGTCTGTGCCTCATCAGGGCGGACTTCAGATGTTGCCAGGTTCGAGGCAGGCCAACCGCGCCATAGCCTCGCTGATAGCGATGAGGATAGTGTACGCCATCAACTGGCTCAACGTCGGCGCTGTATTCTACGCTATGGGGCCGGAGTTCGGCTCGGGTGTCGTCGGGCTGGGCACTCTGACGTCCACCTTCTACCTCGGACTCGGACTTTTCCAGCTGCCGGGGGGCGTAATGGCGGCAAAGTGGGGACCGAAGAAGATCGTGGTGCTGGGGACAATGCTCTCTTCCGCGAGCGCGCTCGCTACAGGAATCGCACCAACTCTCGAGGTTGTAGCCGTCCTCCGGCTCCTAGTCGGAGCAGGTATGGCTTTCGTCTTCGCTCCCGCAGTTGTCATAATCTCTGGGCTCGTCAGGGGAGGCGGCTCTGGTGTTGGCGTGGGTCTTTTCAACTCGGCGTACGACGTCGGAGGGATATTCGCACTGTTCTTGTGGGGAATAATCGCAGCGACCACCGGATGGAGGCCGAGCTTGGAACTCGGGGGCGGTCTGGGAATCGTGTCAGGGCTGCTCGTGATGCTCACCGCCCCCGTCGACGAGAAGAAACTTGAGTTCAAGGTGAGAACTGAACAGCTGAGGAAGGTGCTCGAAGACCCGAGACTGATCATAATCGCCGTCGGCATGCTCGCTGTGAGCGTTGGCAACGGGCTGATCTCCAGCTTCATGGAGTACTACCTGATTGGGACTTTCGGCGTGGGCACCGCATACGCGGGCATAATCGCGTCCATGGTGGTGGCAATCCCGATCTTCTCCGCTCTCTACGCGGGTCGGTTGTACGACAGGACGAGAAGAACAAAGGCGCTGATGCTTGCCAGTAACGTGGGGGGCATCGCAGCTCTCGCAGTGTCCGCGTACCCCTCTGTGGTCACGGCGCTGGCTTGCACCCTAGTCGGCGGTCTGATTTCCGGGTTCGGATTCACCGTCGGTTTCGCTGCCGCCAAGGACTATCATAGGGCGGAGAGGGAATACGACGGCCTCGCGGTAGCTTGGGTCAACTGCATATCGTTGACTGGAGCCGTCTTCCCGCCAATCATCTTCTCCTACGTTGCTGACCTGAACGGATATCCGTACGCTTGGCTGGCAGGCGCTCTCCTCACTGCGATATTCACGGTACCACTGCTATTTCTGGCTGAGAAGGGAGGAGGGGCTAGAGCGGCGTTGCAATTATCTCGTCGCCCTTCTTTACGTCCACAGTCAGCCCAGACACACCTATCTCCTTGATCTCAGGGACACGGATGCCTAACTCTTCTAGCTTCGACCTGTGCCTCGTTATCGCCTGCATCCACGCCTCCTTTCTCTCCTCTACCTTGGGCACGCCAAGGCCGGACCTGAACGCCAGCTCCTCCAGCTTCTGGTCGTACTCGAAGAAGTCGGAGGGGAGCTTCCAAAAGTCCTCCATAGGCTTGAACAGCAGTGGAGAGAGATAGATGAAGCCGTGCTTCAGCTGGCGAGAGATCATCAGCTTGTGCTCGTTGCTCATCTTCTCCGCAATCGTATCCAGCATGGCCAGTGTCCCAGTGAGGTGCCTAGACTCGTCCCGCGTTATGTTCTTGAACGAAGTAGAGTAGACCTTGTTTGTTGACCTCTCCCCGACCTCCTTGAAGATCAGCTGGGCGCCTATCTCGGCGAAGAAGAAGCTCGAGAATATGAGCTCGAGAGGGTACTTGCCCCACGCCCCCTGGAAGGCTGACCAGTACCTCCTCCCGTTCTCGTACATCGCCAAGATGTTCCTGTGAGCCTTCGCCTCCAGCTCCGACTCCGGCTTGAACCTGTAGGGGAAGTTCGGGCACACCCTTGCGCAGGCACGCCTGCAGACCTCGTCGTGTCTGCACTCGTCGAAAGCAACGGCGGAGAGGAACTTCTTCGTCGGGTCCTCGTAGCCGTGCGTAGCCGCCTGCACCGACGCCATCCCGAACGCACCTATCCCTGACTTTTCGAAGAGGGCGAGTTTCGAGAGCCAGTATGCCTGCGCAACGGCCTCGTCCCGGGAGAAGTTCTTTGCGTCGCACGCATCCCACGGAAGGTCGACAGGGCTCCAGTTCTGTGGGAACCAGAGCTCGTAGGTCTTGAGCAGCGTCTCTGAGACGACGTCCCAGTTGCCCGGGAAGACGTTCGGCTCATTCTCCTCTTTCTTCGGGTCAAATCCCTTGGTCAAGTTGCTTCAGTCTCCGATAGCCTGCATCTGGCCATGCCTAGGGACCTGCCTTCACGATTATCGTTCCCTTCATCCAGCCGTGGTAGACGCAGACGTAGCTATAGCTGCCGGGCGTGGCGAAAGTGTGGCTCCAGCTACCGCCAGGCTGGATGTTGCCCGAGTTGAAGCTCTGGTCAATAGCCGTCGCTGTGTGTACAACGCCGTCCTGGTTGACCCATGTGACTGTGTTGTTCACACCTATCACCACCGTCAACGCTTGCGGAGAGAAGTTGAGGTTCTGGCTGGAGCCTACACCGTCCGGAATCACGATGGTCGGACCAGATGGGGCTGCCGCTCCTGACTTCACGACAATGGTCGCCTTCATCCATGCCGGGTGTATGGAACAGTAGTACGTGTAGACGCCAGGGACCGTCAGGGTGACGTTGAACGTATCGCCCTTTGCCATGACTCCTGACTGAAACGGTTGTGCGCCAGAAGGCACGCTCCTTGAGACGACCGTGTGGGACGCAGTGTCCTCGTTGGTCCAGACTACCGTGTTGTTCACACCGACGACAATCGTCGCGTTGGCCGGGGAGAAGTTGAGGCTGCTGCTCGCCCCCACCCCTGCAGGCATCATGATCGTGGCGACGCCTTGCTGGGTCGTTACCTGAATCGCAGGCGGGGCGTAAGGGGGCTGCAGCCTGAATATGAACAGGGAGGCGATCGCCACCCCCACAATCAGCATAATCACGCCGAGAGCCGGCAGGAGTCCGCGAGGCGCCCCTTCGCTGTGTTCTGGTTCCATTTGCATTTGTTTATCACCCTAACGATGCCATCATCGCGACGAGCAAGGCTGAGAGGAACATCAGCGGTATGAGAGCGAAGAGCCTCAGCGAGCCCGGCTCGTCCTTCAGGTCCATGTAGAACAGGACCACAGCGACGGCCTGGCTGGCGGCAAGGACCGAAACGACTGCAGTGAGAGCATAGACTGCGTTGAGCATGTAGAAAGCAACGACCTCGGTGATGACTGAGAGCATCATGTAGAGCCAGACGCCGAATAGGACTGTGTTTCTCAACTTGGCAACCTCATAGCAGGTAGAAGAGGGGGAAGACGAAGCACCAGACGATGTCGACGAAAGCCCAGTAGAGGCCGAAGTTCTCTATTGCCTCGTGGTTCTCTTTGGTGTAGATTCCGTTCATCGTTTTCTTCATCAAGTATATCATGACAAGCAGGCCGACAGTGACGTGCGCCCCGTGAAGGCCCACGACGAAGTAGTAGGCACTCGCAGCAAGTGAGACCATAGGGTTGCTCGCCCCGATGACGAACCCGCTCGAGGCCAGGTTGCTCCATTCTGAGAGTTTGATGCCTATGAAGACGGCGCCAAGGACGAACGTGGTCGCAATCCACATCAGGAGTTTTCTCTGGTCGCCTCTCTTGATTGCCTGAATGCCCATCACCATCGTGAGGCCGCTGCTCATCAGGATCAAAGTGTTCAGGGTGGTAAGTGGAATGTCGTGGATGGAAGCCGGCGAAGGCCAGCTGGGAGCAGCTGCGCGCATGAATACGTAGGCTCCTAGGAAACTACCGAAGAGGACTATCTCTGACGAGAGGAAGGTCCACATGCCGAACTTGATTTTGGGTATGCCCTTGAACGGCCATCTGTCCCCCTCTTCCTCGGGCGGGACGCGGAACTTGCCGCTGAAGTCGTCGCGGGCCCACCCCACAACGGCGTACGCAAGCACAAGGACACCTAGGAGCATCGCGCCCCAGCCGAGCATGTCGGGGTATAGCGCAGTCCCGAACAGGAATACCATCACCCCCATCGACACCTGCAACGGCCTGCTGCTGAGGTGGGCATAGTACGCCTCCGCCCCTGCGGCCGGCGACGACGCTGTGGCAAGCTGCCCTATCCAACCGCCCTTGGGCGGTGCGTCTGCCGCACCCAACGCGGGCGACATCCCAGCCGCGGGAGATGCCCATTCCAGGTCCTCGGAGCCCCACGGGTTGGCGAGTGCGGGCGGTCCCCTGAACCATGTGTTCAGCAGGTTGTATGCGAGAATAATCTGGGCCCCAGCGAATATGAAGGCGCCGACGCTCGCTATCCCGTTTAGCATCGGCCAGTCGCCTAGGTTCTGATAGGTGAAGATGCGCCTAGGCATGTCCAAGAGAAGGTTCATCGGAAAGTAGAGGACGTTGAAGCCGATGAAAGAGATGATGAAGTGGACTTTGCCGAGGCTTTCACTGTACATCTTGCCCGTCATGCTCGGCAGCCAGTAGTAGACGCCGGCGAGGATGCCGAAGATGGCAGCGCCGACCATCACGTAATGGAAGTGTGAGACGACGAAGTAGGAACCCCTGAAGACCCTGTCGAGTACCGGGGAGGAGAGGAAGACTCCCGTGATTCCGCCGATTATGAAGAGTACGATCCCGCCCAAGGCGAAGAGCATCGGCGTGGCGAACTTGACCCTTCCCCTGATCAAAGACTCGACGAACGAGAGGGTAATGACGTCAAACGGGATTGAGATGGCTATGGTAGCTATGCTGAACGCCCCCTGAAGGGCTACTGGGATGCCTGTCAGGAACATGTGGTGCATCCAGACGCCGAAGCTGAGCGGGAGCACAACCAGAGCAGTGGCAATGAGAATCGCGTTCTTTGCTGCGAGGGGCCTCCCAGTGAACATCGGTAAGATGTTCGCTATGATGCCAAAGCCTGGGAGGAGTACGATGTAGACCTCCGGGTGCCCGAAGAACCAGAAGAGCTGGTCCCACAGAATCGACGGCTGTACGTTGAGAGTGGAGAAGAACACGGTCCCCAGTATCCTGTCCGAGGAGGCGAGCATGAACGCAGCGATCAGAGTCGGGAACGCGAAGAGCATAGCGACTATAGTGAAGAGCATGAACCAAGTGAACATCGGGAGCTTCATCATCGTCATCCCCTTCGTCCTCATCCAGAAGATGGAGACGACTATGTTCACGCTGCCAAGCGTCACGGACGCGGCAAGCAGTACGAGACCGAGGTAGACTAGGGTCGGACCAGACCCAGGCTCAAAGCCCGGAGTGGAGAGCGGCTGGTATGTTGTCCACCCAGCATTAGCGGAACCCCCCGGGACGAAGAAGCTCAGGACCGCAAGGATACCGCCCGCAAGGAAGAGCCAGTAGCTCATTGCGTTGAGCCTCGGGAACGCCAGGTCCTTGGCGCCTATCTGGAGAGGCACGAAGTAGTTGGCGAGGCCTATGGCAATCGGAGACAGGAACCAGAAGATCATGATCAGCCCGTGCATTGTCACCGCCTGGTTGTAGTAGACGGCGTCGAGGAAGTTGTTGTTCGGCACAGCGAGCTGGACCCTCATCAGCAGAGCTAGTATCGCCCCGACGAACCCGAAGAAGAGCGAGGTGAAGAAGTAGAGGAGGCCGACATCCTTGTGGTAAGTAGTGAAGAGCCAGCGTCTAATCCACGAGTTCATTTATCCTGCCCCCACAGAGCCTGGATGGCCCTTGGCAATCCAGGCATTCCACGTTGCCTGGCTGACGACGGTAAGGTTCCCTATCATGAAAGCATGGCCGATACCGCAGAGTTCGAAGCACCTGATGGCGTATGGGTAGAAACCTGGCTGCGGGACTTCGAACCAGAGCTGGTTGACCTTGCCGGGTATGGCGTCCTCCTTCACCGCCAGCATAGAGATGCCGAAGGTATGGAACACGTCCCTGCTCGTGATGTTCAGTATCACAGTCTCGCCCGCGGGGACCGTCAGATTGTCGATGGCGAATGCCCCGTTGGGGTAGGTAAAGTTCCAGCCCCACTGATAGCCGAGCACGTGAATGTAGACAGGATCACCGCTACTCGGGACCTCTATGTTGCCGAAGCCCGCGAACGTCTGGTACTCGGCGGCAGAGAGGATGGAGATGCTGATGAGCACAGTGAGTAGGACCACTTTCCAGCCCTCCGTCTTGTGATGGCGAGCCGGCTCGTTCCCCCTCGCCCGGTATTTTA
The DNA here is from genome assembly GCA_032906765.1 of Nitrososphaerales archaeon. Taxonomy (NCBI): domain Archaea; kingdom Thermoproteati; phylum Nitrososphaerota; class Nitrososphaeria; order Nitrososphaerales; species Nitrososphaerales archaeon. The sequence goes on along the minus strand of JAJTZB010000002.1, from coordinate 136,254 downwards.
CCATGAAGACAACAACCATGCTGATGACGACGATGGCAGCGCCCGCGCCGAAGAACAGGTACCAGTTGAACAGGAAGTCAAAGGTCGCCGTCGTTGGCGGGAGAGATGATACCAATGCCGAATGCATTAGGAACTGCGCGGGAAACCCCAAGCGGTTTGGTTATAAGCTTTGAATTCATGAAGCGGAAAATAGAGTCACAACAGCTCGGGCGCCATGCCCAGTAGCCCTATCCTGTTAGGGCGAACCTAGGTACCTGTCCGCTGGAACGCATAATTACTGCAACCGTTCGAACCACATTCGCGGTGGGTTGGCGGAGCGGTTACGCGTGCGCCTGCAGAGCGCATTCACGAGGGTCCGAATCCCTCACCCACCTCCAAGGCTTCGAGGCCCAACACTAGAGCCGATTCCCTCTTGCTTCCGCGCTATTGAGAATCCTATGAGTTTCGCAAACCTCGCATTCCCTTCGCGTCTCAAACGCACACAGTACAGCTACTTATTCACCTTGTACCATCTTCCCTTGATCAGTACCTTGGTTCCGGGGGGTCGACCACTCTTATGGGGACCTGTTGCATCCAGAGAGAAGCGAGACTTCAGGATAGTTTTGACATAATTCATGAGCGGCAAGTTCGTGTTGCAACAGGAGACCGAACCTCCACTTGAACTGCCTTCGGCATCGAAGAAGGCTCTCAGGAATGCAGAAGTGCAATTCCTGCAATGCTCCAGAAAGGGTCGAAATTCGTCGAGGGATCGTTTCAAGAATCGGTAAAGGAGCATGCTATTGACTTCGGTCTGCCAAAGAGAGCGTTTTCGATCCCAATTGACATTCGGAGCCCTGCAATTCAGGACCACAGATGCCGCCCTCGCGAACTCCCGAGCGAAGTCTTCGTCCGTAACCCGCAATCTTATGGTGTAGTTGTGGTGCCAACTGCTCCTTTCCCTGCTCGTGTCCCCAAAGTTGACACCAATGAGGTAAGCAAGCTCGGGAACAGGTCGCGAGACCATCTGTCGCACCCGCCCGTACGGACTTGTGCGACCATTCGTCCAGTCCTTGACCCGGTGGTAGTCCAATCTCGTCCCAAGTCTTCTCTCAAGGTTCCTGATGATGTCTCCTCTGCTCATACCCTCGTGGAAGAGTCGAATCACAGCCTGGTACAATTGCACTCTTTCATCGTAGGAGCGGATGATCCTGATGCCTTTCGGCCTGCGTGATACCACTTTCGACTATCGCTGGTAGGCGCTTAAGCGCCTACACGAACAGGGCGAAGAGGACGATGGCGGATACGAAAACTATCGAGATGGTGTTGAGCACCTTGATCAAGGAGTTGATCGCAGGCCCGGCAGTATCTTTGAACGGGTCGCCGACCGTGTCGCCCATCACTGCCGCCTGATGTGCGGGAGAGTTCTTCCCGCCGTACTGGCCAGTCTCTATGAACTTCTTCGCATTGTCCCAGGCCGCTCCCCCGTTGGTCATCAGGAATGCCAGGAAGACGCCCGAGACGACGCTGCCAATCAGCACACCGCCGAGGGCGATAGGCCCCAAGACGAAGCCGACTACGAGGGGTGTCGCAATCGCCAGCGCGCCTGGCTTCGCGAGTTCTCTTATCGCTGCTGAGGTGCTTATGTCGACGCACTTCGCGTAATCAGGTTTCGCCTTCCCCTCCATTATGCCCGGGATCTCCTTAAACTGGCGCCTCACCTCCTTTACCATCTTGAAAGCTGCCCTCTGGACTGCGCCGATGAGGAAGCTCGAGAAGTAGAACGGGAGTAGGCTGCCTATGAAGAGGCCGATGACGACGCGCGGGTCTGTGAGCGTGAAGGAGATGGAAGTGTTCGGTGCGATTCCGTACTTTGCGAAGAGATTGTTGAAGCCAATCTGCCTGTTGACCTCAGACTGAAACGCCTCGAAGATCGACACAGCGGCCAGCGCTGCCGACATGACGGCGAACGCCTTCGTCGTGGCCTTTGTTGTGTTGCCGATTGCATCGAGTTCGTCTGTCACCTTCCTGACGCCCTCCTCAAGACCTGCCATCTCCACGATCCCGTTTGCGTTGTCCGTTATCGGGCCGAACGAGTCAATCGACATGATGATGCCCGTCAGTGACAGCATCGACATTGTGGCTATGGCTGTGCTGTAGACGCCGAAGAGTTGGTTCCCACCTGACCCAGCGTAGCCCAAGTAATAAGATGCGAGAATGGCGACCACAAGCACGACCGCCGAGGGCGCGGTGCTTGTGAGACCTGTCGAGAATCCGGCGAGGAAGTTGGTCGCTGCGCCAGTCTCACTCGCCTTTGCAACCCCCTTGACTGGCCCGTACAGGTACGAGGTGAAGTAGTTTGCCACCTGCTCGATGGCGATGACAACGACAATGCCGACTATGGCGCTTGCGAAGAGGTAATAGCCGAGACTGGACGTGCCGAACACAGCCTGGCCTAACACAAAGTCGAGCACCACCGTGACAACTGCGCCTATGACGAGGGCGATGTTCAACGCACCAAGCGGTTTTGACTTTATCGAACTCCTGATGTAGAGGCTCCCCACTATCGCGCCGACTATCCCAGACGCCCCCAGCATCAAGGGATAGACGAGGAGGTGGTTCGCACCTATGACCGGAAGCAAGTCGGGGGAGAGCCCGAGCGCACCTCGCCTGAGAAAGATGAGGGCGCCCAAGATCATCGCGGCTATCGCTGTGACCACGTATGACTCGTAGACGTCCGCTCCCATTCCGGCGCAGTCGCCCACGTTGTCGCCCACGTTATCAGCTATCACTGCCGGGTTCCTGGGGTCGTCCTCAGGTATGCCCACCTCCACCTTGCCTACGAGGTCCGCGCCAACGTCGGCTGCTTTCGTGTAAATGCCGCCTGACACCCTCATGAACATCGCGATTAGCGAGGCGCCGAACCCCAGGCCTGCGATTGTCGCAGGGTTGGACGCGACTGTGTTCCCGTAGATCAAGTAGAAGACCGAGAGGCCCAGCAGGTCGAAGCCTACCACCGTCATTCCCATGACGCCGCCGCCTCTGAATGAAAGAGTCAGGGCACTGCCCAGTCCCTTCTTGGCAGCCTCAGCGGTCCTAGAGCTGGTTCGCACTGTGACCGCCATCCCAATGTATCCGGCTGCGGCTGAGAGCGCAGCGCCGAGGGCAAACCCTGCCGCTGTGGCCCCTCCTGTCCCGTTGGGCAGGTCGATCAGGCCGAAGATGAGGACAGCAATAGCGATCGCTATCGGCGCGATTACCTTGTATTCCCTGCTCAGAAATGCACCCGCGCCTTGCCTGACCGCGTCTGCAATCTCCACCATCTTCTCGTTGCCCCGGTTCCGTCCCCGGAGATAGAGCCAGAGGCCTACCGCGTCGATTATGGCAACGAAGGAGACACCGAGGGCCAGCAGACCAAAGTCTAGGGCCAAGCTTTTGTTGCCTGCCTCCGCGTTCGTGTTATAAGCTATTCGAAGAGAACGTCGTCAAGCACCGGAGGTCCGCCGTTTCGCCAGCACGTATGAGACGATAAGCGGGAGGACCAGGGTCGCGTCGGCATACAGCGTTGCCTTCCTCGCTCTGCCCTTGACCTTCCCCCACGAGACGGCTTCCCTAACCTGGGCACCGCTGAGAGAGCCATCGTACTCGACGGCGGTGGTGATGTAACACGCATAGTCGAGCCCTTCCTTGAACTGGTTCCACCACAGGACGTGATGCTTGGAGATTCCGCCGCCGATGACCACTGCACCGGACCGCTTGGCTGAATGCACGATGTCCGATAGCCTTCGCTCGTCACCAATCACGTCCACCTGGAAATCGCGGTGCCTCTCTGCGAACAGCCAGATTTGGCTTCCCACAGCGCCGTCCATTATGCCGGGGATGAAGACGGGCACGTTCCTCTTGTTTGCCCAGTGGAGAATCGATTGTCTTGATGTTATTGACTCACCGAGCAGCCTGCAGAGCTCCTCCGTAGTGACCTTCCTCACGCCTCTTGCGTACAGCGATTCGAGCAGGGCCTGGACCTTCTTCTCGATCAGAGGGCCATAGTTTCGGAGTGGAATGACGACGTTCCCCAGCCTGTGGAATCCCTGGCGGTACAGCCTCTCGTCGTCCATCATGAAACTCCCGTGATAGTAATCTGAGTAGCTTCTTGCCAGGTCGTGGTCGAGAGTGCCGGACGCGGTGACTACGGCATCCACCATCCTGCCTTTGATCATGTCGACCAGAACCCCCCTCATCCCAGTCGCCACCGGTGCCGCAGGAAATGACAGGAACTTCGTGCAGTCCTTGTCCTTGGTCATGGCATCCATGATGAAGGCCGTGGCGGCGAGCTCCTTGGCCATGAACCCGCCGCCTCTTCCCATCTGTTCGACGAGGTTCACGACGTCACGCGAAGGCAGGACATGGATGTCCCTGACCTTCTCCAGTCCTCCTATCCTTACCATGAGATTTGCGTTCGAGCATCGGCCTGCGGCATTTAACTCTTGGCGGTGTCAATTTCGTTGAGCCCACCCTCTCTCCCTGCCAGAGCGGAGGGAGAGTCCTGATCGGTCTGTAGGCTGAGCAGACGACCAGGTTACAGCTGGGAGATTACGAGAGGAACCCATTAACACCCTATGCTCGCTTCGTTCAGAGAGAGATGCGCTGAATGCTCGGGAGAGGTCGTGGACTTGAGGGACGAGTTCGTCTGCAGCTCCTGCGGCGTCGTCACAGAGAAAGAGGTGGTAGAGAGCGGAGAAGGAAGGTCTCCCAAGGCGATCGACTTCACGGGGCAGGCTCTGGGAGGATACCTCGGCCCTCTTGAATGGGGACCAAGGGAGAGGTTCTCCCGTGGGCTTGCGGCCTCTCCTTCCAGCTTCAGGTACCTGAAGCTCGTCTCAGACTTCGCCGGAAGGGAGGACAGCACGCTCTACTCATGTGTGAAGATGATTGAGAGGGTATGTGAGAAACTCTCCCTCCCGGGAGTTGTCATGCGCCACGCAATCCTGATTGCGAAGAGACTTTTCCAAGGCAAGGGGTTCGGAAGGGCCACAAATGCGGCTACCGTGTCTGCATACTCGATCATCACAGCCTGTAAGATCGAGGCAGTCACAACGATTGGGGTCCGTGAAGTAGTCCGAGCTCACAGGCTACTCGGCAGGAGGGTGAAGGCTTCTTCTCTGATCCAGCTCTCTCTGAACTCCCCCTTCAAGGCCCATGCGAGACGGCCCGAGGAGTACGTCCCTAGGGTCGTGGCGCGCCTCTCGTTGTGCATTGAGCTGACAAAGCGTCTGGCGGATGAGGGGGTCAACAAGACAGTGTACTTCAACAGCCTGCGGACTGCGGCGTTGGAGGCGCTCTGCGTGCTGGGCGAAGCTGAAAGGGGAGGTCGCAGTCCGTGCGCCCTCGCGGCGACTGCAGCCTACGCCGGTGAGGCTCTGCTTTCGCGTCGGGAAGGGCGAAAAATGCGAGTGACTCAGAAGGAGCTGGCAGAATGCGGCGACGTTGCAGAGTACACGGTAAGGGAGCAGTACGGTGACCTCTTCAGGCCGGCAATTACGCAGAGTACCATTGCACTTCAGCCGATTCCGACGCAGAGAATGTGAACGGTCCTTCGGGTCCATCTATCGAATACTGCGAGACCAGCACGGTGAAGCTCGCCGCGCACGCAGTGCCTGGGACTGTTGAGTAAGAAATCGAGAGCGAGAAGCCGGAAGACGCAGCGGCACTTCTTAGAGAACTCCCGATGGAAGTGATCGTGCTCTCGACGATTGTGGCGTTGCACAACTGACCTCCGATGCCCTCCAAGCCCGACAGAACGACATCAACAGATTGAAGGCAAGTCGACACGAGCGCAGGCAAGCGGATGGGCAAGTTGACCAGGTGTGTCTCGTTCACGCCCAGAGCAACTGACGAGTCGGGGGCTTTGCCATCCACCGAGAGCCTTACCTCGAAGTCTGCAAGGCCTGCTGCAGTGCCGTTGAAGGGGGCAAGAGCGAGGACGTCATCTTGAATTGTCTGTTGCGGAGCAGCCGAAAGCTTCCCTGAGGAAAATACTCCCTCCCAGCCGACGTCCACCTTCTCCGTCGAAGCTAAGAGAGTAATCGCTGTGGTCGCGTCAGAGCACTGGAACGTCCTTGAAGATAGGGAGTCCTGCATCTTGTCGAGCAAGTCCGTGATAGCAGCTGCCTTCACGACAACGGCTTGGTCGTAGAGGCCCCTCTCCTCCGCGGCGATGGAGGTGAACTCGAACTTCTGTCGCTCGGCAGAAACCAGGATGAAGTTGGAGATCAGGACCGAGGAGAAGATGACTGCTGCGGCTAGGCTAGCGCCTACGGCCCTGCGACCTGCCATGCCTGGAGGAGCACTCTTGCAGAGCCAACATCGATGGTCAGGTTCGCCGAAGGTGCGCCCCTCGGGGGTGGAGTAGAGCACGCAAGGCCGTCCACAACCGCAGAGACCTCGACCGTGGAGTTGGAATACTGGGACAGTCTGTTGCAGATGCTCGAGAAGCTGGCGTGTTGGAACCAGGGAACACCTTCCGCTGCCACTATGGTAGTCATGTAGTCCTGCAGCGAAGCTTCCCGCAAATAGAGCCTAGAGCCCTCCTCGAATGAGTATGGATTCCAGGCGACGAGCGATGCTAGTGCGGTCATGCCGATGATGGCGGCTACGGAGACGTCGACGAATCTCAACCGAAGAGGAACCTCGGAATCACGACTATGAGGGCGAGGAAGAGGAGCATCAGCAGCAAGAAGTACATCAGGGCGACGTCCGTGTAGAGTCCAGTCTCAGACAGGCCTGAGCACCTCCACTGAGGTTCCGTTGAGCTTCACGAGGTAGTCGAAACCCGCTGCAAGGGTAACGGTCGGGAGAAGCCAGGCGACCTTCCTCTCGGCAACTGAACGTCCAAACAAGATGCTCAGCGTGTGACCTTGCATCTCGACCGTCATTCCGGGGGACAACGAGCCCAGTGGAATCAACACGATCAGACCAGGACGAAGTGAGAGGAGGTTCCCCAGAACGCCATCGGCGACCGCAGCGCATGCTCGGTTGTCAGCATAGTTCCTCACGCCATCCAAGGCAGGTAGCACGGTGCCGACGAGAAGGAGTGAGGACGCCAAGTAGAGGCCCCAGGAAACTGAGGAGGAGTAGGACGAGGCTGGCAGGTCACCCAACCTCCAAGCCCAGATAGCCGTTCGAGTAGCGGAATGTGAGAATATGCGGCCCTATGAGCCTCGTGTAGGTGAACCCGCATCCAACAGGCAGGGACGATCCCGCAGAGAATGATGGGGAATCGAACTCCAACCTGCCCGAGCTGCAATTCAACGACGCGTGATCGAGACTCAAGGCACCACTGGAACTCCCCCTTTCTATCGCGGCGTAGGCGAGGGTCAGATAGGAGGAGTAGTCTGCGCGCTGGGTGGCGTTCTCGATTGAGGCAGAGTACGCGGAGTAGTTCACGAACGAGAAAGAAATGACTAGAGTCGATGCAAACACGACGAGTGCGTACTCTAGTATCTCGACCAAGCAGAGTTGAACCTCTGATGGAGATTTAAGCGGCAACGGGGGCACTTTTAGCTTGGACACGCTTTCTCTGAAGATAACAGTGGAAGGCCCCTTGTCCAGAGGACTCCTCAGAATCCTTGAGGCGAAGAAGGAAAAGCGTTCGCCACCGCCACTGCTGGTAGAGCTCTTCGGACCACCCCCAACTGACCATCCCGTGGCCTACGAGTGGTACCCTTTCAGCTACCTCATCTCGAAGAATGAGACGACGCAGGAATATGGGGTGGCGAACATGATCCAGGAGGAGACGCTCGTCAGGCTCCGGCATGTAGCTGCGGCCACTGCAGACGCGTTGGACCCGGAGTCGGTCGAGCCGCTGACTTTTACTCGGCTGCTACAAGTTCTCCAGCAGCTGGCTGCGGGGCCGCTCGCGAGAATTCCTGGGGCCGCCCGGGTCAAGGAGCTCTCGGAACTCGTCGCCTACGACGTCATCGGTATGTCTCGCGTCTTGGCTCTGGCAAAAGACAGGTTCGTCACAGAATTCTACGTCGACTCGGATTCGTCTCCGGCGTACCTCGACCATTCCAGGGTGGGAAGGTGCAACACTTCGATCTTGTTCACCGAGAGGGAGAGGAAAGCACTGGAGACGCATCTCGACACGTTCAGGGGATACACCCTTGACTACGCGACACCCTCCCTCAAGAACGACCTTGAGGTTTCTGGCGCCAGGCTCAGGGTCTCGCTCGACCTCGACCCCATCTCGGTCAACAGGTTTTTGCTGGACGTCAGGAGGCTCAACATTACGTCGCTGACGCTTCCGCAGCTTGTCGAGATGAACGTGCTATCGGACGAGGCGGCGTCGTTCCTCGTTTCGTGGCTGGAACTCGGCGGCAACGTGACCATAATCGGAGAGACTGGGACGGGCAAGACGACGCTGCTGAACGCGCTTGACGAGCAGCTCAACCCGAACTTGAGAAGGATCTACATAGAAGACGCCGTAGAGACGAAGGACCTGCTTGACAGGGGATACCATCAGGTCAAGATCAAGGTCGACCCATTTGAGCGGACTGGCGGATACCTCCATACGAAGGAGACGGAGATAGTGAAGGTCCTCCACAGGTCGCCAGACTTGGTCATATTGAGCGAGATCCAGTCAGAGGAGCACAGCAGGGCGTTTTATCACGCGCTGGCCTCCGGCGTCAGAGGGATTCAGACTTTTCACGCTTCTTCCCTAGAGCAAGCAGTCAGGAGATGGGTGAACGTCCACGGAATCGCGAAGCAGAACCTTCTCGACCTGGGAGTCCTTGTCCAGATGAGCAGGCCCGACCGCCTGAAACCGTTGAGGGTCTGCTCGAGGGTCTGCGAGATGGTGTCTGAAGTGGACGAGCCGAGGCTCAGGGAGCTCTACATTCGCGACAGGTCTTTCGAGCTCAGGCGGGTTGTTCCGTGGGAGCGTGTGAGTCCACCGCAGGGAAGAACCAGTGAGGAGCTCCTCGAAAGGGTCGTCGAGACGACGGCAGCGATGAGTGGCAGGCAGATGACTGCGAGGTGAAGGTCTCATCCTGGCAACATTACGGTCTGGACGCGCGCAAAATGCTACTGTTTGGAGGCATCGCTGGCGGTTCGGGCGGCCTCGCGGTGTACTTCCTGACGGTGGGCATACTGGGTAGCAGCGCACCAGAACTCGGGATAGTTATCGCCGCAATCACGTGCTATCTCGGACTGTCGTTTCCGAAACGACTGTTGGAGGCTGAGGCATACTCGCAGTCGAAGGAGTCACCTGTGCTGGCCGTCATGGGATCTGCGAACATCGAAGCAACGCGTTCGTTGACAAGGTCATTCTTGTACCTCAGGTCCAGCGAGCCAGGCATCTCGACGGTGCTGAAAGCCGCACGCGCCAGAATCCTGCTCGGGCGCCCTCCCGCCTCTGCCTTGGAGGAGGTGGGAGACAGGCTCGCTTCTTACTCAGCAAGGGACGTCCTCCGTTCTGTGGCTGCCGCTCGGCTGGGCGCGATAGTGGAGCGAGGTGAGGAGAGCCAGGGCATAACGAATTCGTCTCAGCTTGCTGAGGAATCGAAGCTACCGCTCTTCACAGCGGTGGCGTTCTTCGCCCCCATTATGTTGCTCCTCTTCCTGATATTCTCCCACCAGAGCGACCCCGCCAGCCTCGGGGAGACGGTTGCGCTCGAGGTCGTGCTTCTGGACGTCGCATTCTACTTCTCATCGACTGAGAGGCGAAGACTGGGTTGAACAGGGATCTCGCCAGACTGCTGCTCCTGAGGCATGTGCTCGACTCCGTCAGCTCTGGGCGGGGCGTCTCGGCCTCGATAGTAAAATCCCTCGGCGCCGGAGGAAAGGAGGAACGCGCGGCAGCCAGGAAAGTCCTCCTGGGACATCCCCCGGCCGTTTCTCTGGCTGCATTGGTTTCGGACGAGGCGAGGGAACTGTCGATGCTCGCTAGCCTCATCGTCAACGCTTCGAGAAGTAGCGCGAGGGTCATGGGACAGAAGGGAGAAGCGCTCGCCACCGTGCTGGAAGGATGGCTGAAGGCGAGGGAGGCGAGGCTGCTGGAGGGTCGAGTCTTGCAGTTAAGGGGATACATAATGTGCGCAGTCCTCGGGGCTGTGATGGCAATCATCTCTGCAATCGGGCCCGTCGTGAGCAGCATCAACTTCCTCCAGGCCGGCTCCTCGACCGGAGGGCCGACACTTACTTACACCGCTGCCGCGCTGGTCGGCATCAGCTCCTCGATGCTCGGGGTCTTCCTTTCGGGCAAACGTTTCTACGTTGACCTGGCCGTGGCGATGACGGTCTTCGCGCTGGCGCTGGAGGCCGCCTCACCCCTGGCTGCAGTCCCCGTCGCTCCCCTGTGGGGAATTAAATAGCGAAACAGACTCAACATGGCATGAAGAGAAGGGAGAGGTTCACAAGGAGGTCAGGTGCGCAGCTGATCGAGGAGGCTCTGCTCCTGTCGGTCGCCCTCGTCGCACTCTCGCTCCTTGTGGGAGGGATCGAGTCGATACTGAAGCAGAGCGCGAGCTACACCTCCAGTATCTGGAGCTCAATCTCATCTGCAATCAGCAACATGTTCGGCTCTCTCTTCCACTGGTGACTGCTTTGCGCGGCGAGGGAGAGGGATTCGGATCCAGGTTGGCCTGGAAGATCAGACCGACGGAGACACTGAAGCTAGAGTCCATACGAATCCTAGACGGGAAGTTCGTGTCACTTTCGAACGGTTCCAAGGAGAGGGTGATGGCCCTGATGCGTGTCAGGCTCTCGGACAGCTCGGATGAGTCGAGACTGGACTACGCTGCGACGATGCGCATCACCCTTCAACAGCAAAGAATGCGTGGCCTCTTTGACGGTCTCTACAGGGCGGGCGTCCCTTTCCTTTACATTTCCATGATGACACCCGCTCAAGAGGAGGAAGAGGAGAAGGAGTTGTTCGAGTTCGACCTCGTTGTCGGCACCTGGGTTGACACAAAAAGTAAGGAGTTGGGCGAGGCAGCACAAAGCCTTGAGCAGCGGGCCAGCGTCCTGGCCGCGACCCTGACAGTCGCCCTGCCGAGTGCGACTGTGAGGAGGCTGTGCAGGAACGAGCTGCGAGACTTCGTGAAGACGCTCTTCCTTCCCAGTGAGCCGCGCCTCCCTCAGGTCGGGAGCGCCTCCGTTGTGAGCACTCTCGAATCGTTCGAGGGCAGGAGCCCGTCCGTTGGCTCGCTTGGACAGTCGCCGCAGTTCTATTTGCCGAACGCAGCAGAGTCCGGCAAGACCGGGATTCTCCTCGGCACCGTGAAGTCTGCCGGCGGAGAGTTCCACGACTTCCACCTCCAGCTCGACGACCTCAAGAGGCACGTGGCAATATTGGGAATGACAGGCAGCGGCAAGTCGACTACTGCAGCGACTGTAGTGCAGCAGGTCGCAGAGATGGGTCTTCCTGTAATGGTCCTGGATTGGCATAACGAGTACGCTCCAATAGTTTCCCGGGTAGGCGGGCAGGTGTTATCACCTGGCAAGGATGATTTCTCAATCAATCCGGTCGAGGCTTCGCAGTCCACAGACCCGATGGAACACATAGCGATGGTCACAGACATCTTCTCCGACATCTACCACTTCACGCACCCCCAGGCGTACATGTTCAGAAACGCCCTCCAGAAGCGGGTGACAGAGAGCAGTGAGGATGAGATACCCAGTCTCGCATCGCTCGTCAGGACAATCGAGGCATACCCCCTGAGATCTGCCTACGACAATGAAACGAAGGTCGCGCTGCTCCGCAGGTTAGTGCCCCTGACACAGGGACAGGCGGGGAAGGCGCTTGACGGGCCCGGGACGTACAGCTTGGAGGAGCTTCTCGGGAAGGTCGTCTGTATCGAGTTGGGCCATCTCAGGGACGCGCAAACAAGGAGTGTATTCACTGACATAATGCTGAAGATGGTCTACGAGTACAGGATCAGGAGACGAAGCAGTCTTGAGCACCTGACAGTTGTGGAGGAGGCGAGAAACGTTGCCCCTTCGAGGAGGACGGAAGACCCGCCGAGCGTGGGAGAGAGGATGATCTCTGAGCTGAGGAAGTTCGGCGAGGCTATGCTCTTCGTGGCCCAGTTTCCGACACAGGTCGCCTCAGAGATGATCAAGAACTCCGGAGTTAGGGTCATCCACAGGGTGGCGTGGCCGGAGGACCTGGCGCTGATTGGAGACGCCCTTAGCCTGACACGCGAACAGAAGGACCACATAGGGGCGCTACAGGTGGGCGAGGCTGTCGTCAGCCTCAGCAGGATGCAGAAACCAATCCTCGTTCAGGTGCGAGCAGACTCGGTGCTCTCGTCCGAGAGCAAGGACCTGAGCTTCACAGCCGAACCGTAGTCCCCAATCCAGTCTATCGGCGGGGCAGGGCGGATGGTCCTCTTGAGCAGCCTAGCAACACTCTGCGCCGCCTCATGCGCATCGGTTGAGGTCGTGTCGAATTCGAGTACCGTACTTCGTCCGAACCTCGTGATTGAAGAAGCTGAGACAAGCCCAATCAGCTCCGCCTCGACGTTTGCGGCCACCTTGGCCGGAGGACAGCCCCTTGCGCGCAGTCGCATCTTCAGGACTGCCGGGTCGCATCGGAGGACAACGACCATGTCAACATCTCTCTTCTGAAGGACGTCTGGGACGAGGTGCCCGTGAACTACGCAGGGTCCCCTCGCAGCCTTGAGAAGGACGCGCCGAAGAAGGGCGGTGTCGACATCGAATTCCCTGGCGCCTGCCCTGCCGCTGCGACCCGAGCTAGCCAGTTCGTTGAGCGACAGGCATGGGAGGCCGAGTTTCGCTGAAACGAGAGGCGCTACGCTCTTCTTTCCCGTGCCCGGAGTTCCTGTAATCCCGAGAAATCTTCCCAATCTATGGTCGCACTAGGGTCAGGATGAGGTAGTAGGCAGGCATGAGAATCACGGGTGCAAGTATGATTACTCTGAAAGCGAGGCCGAGGACCCCCTCGATGGACGACTCGAGCGGGGAACCTTCGCTCACGAGCGCGATCAGCCTCTTCGCGCTACGGAGCTTCACTGCCGCGGCCAGCTCCCAGATTGTTCGCTTCATTGATGAGAGCAGCGATCCTAACCACCGCTTCGACGGGCCGATGAGCCTGGACATCACGTTCTCGCGCGTCATGGTCCGTGGCGTGGATTTAACTTATCCAGCAGCTGCCCGCGAGTCCTTCAGCTTGCCCCTGAAGTGCTCCCTGAACTTCGCGAGCTTTGGGGATATCACGACTTGGCAATACGGCCGAAAATTGTTTCTCTTGTAGTAATCGTGATGATAATCCTCAGCCGGGTAGAACGCCTTGAGAGGCGCCACCTCTGTGACTATCGGTTTCTTGAAGGCGCCTTCTTTCCTTAGTTCTTCGATAGTTGCTTCGGCAACTGCCTTCTGCTCCTCGCTATGGAAGAAGATCACCGACCGGTACTGGGTTCCAACGTCATGACCCTGGCGGTTTAGCGTAGTCGGGTCATGGGTTGAGAAGAATACTTCGAGGAGCTCCCTGTAAGAGACCACCTCAGGGTCAAAGGTGACCTGCGCGACCTCCGCGTGGCCAGTCTTGTCGGTGCAGACATCCTCGTAGATAGGATTCACGACCGACCCTCCAGAGTAGCCCGGCTCCACCTTCACAACACCGACGAGTTCCTTGAACACGGCCTCAGAGCACCAGAAGCAACCTGAACCAAACGTCGCAACCTCAAACGCCGGCATCTGTCCAACCCCCTGCGTTTTGGAAATTAAGCCTTGCATGAGCCGCCACCCGCGACCCTGAGATTCTTCCCGTTGAGGTCGATGACAGCGACGCGCATCCCAGGCCAGACGGGCACCTGGGTTGGCAGCTTCACCGTAATCTCGCCATCAGATTGTCCCTGAGTAATCGCGGCTGTGAGCATCTCGCCCGGTAGCTGAAGGTGGAGGTCGCGCCCGACAACCGATTGCTTGTAGAACGGCGACCTTCGAAAGTCGATTCGCAGCCGGTCAGTGAGTTGTGTCGTCCCATCGTCCAACCAGTGGCTCTTCTCAAGGTCCTTCGCTTCGCCCTTCTTTGCCAGCGAAGTCTCGAACGCCGTCTTCATCTGGGAGTCTGAGCCGAAGACCCCTATGATTGTCCCTTCCATCTCTCCAGATTCAGCTCTTTGTCTTCAGATGCATGTCGAACCAGCGCAGGTAGTGCTCTAGACGCGCGACCCTGTGTTTAGGCTTCCCGACCCTGGATAGGTCGTGGTTCTCTCCTGGGAAGAGGACCATCTCGGCCTCCTTCCCGAGAATCTTCAGCGCAGTGAAAAACTGGACCCCCTCCGGGAGGGGACAGCGATAGTCCTCCATCGAGTGGACCACAAGGAGGGGCGTTTTCACGTTGGGCGCGTACCGAAGGGGGGAGTCTGCGAGAAGCCGCTCCTCTGCGTTCCAAGGGTCTCCGCCAATCTGATCGGATGTGAAGTGCGGCCCGATATCCGAGACGCCCCACATGCTGACCCAACTCGCGATGCTCCGGTCCGTGACCGCTGCCTTGAACCTGTCAGTGTGCCCGATTGCCCAGTTGGTCATGTAACCGCCGTATGAGCCTCCAGCTATGCCCAGCCTGCTTCCGTCTATCTGCGGGTAGCGCTTCAGCACGTAATCCAGTCCCTCCAACAGGTCGTCGTAGTCCCGAGTCCCGTACATCCCCCTGATGTCGGCGAACCTTTCGGAGTAACCGTCGCTGCCCCTTGGGTTCATGTACACACGGCGTAGCCCGCGCCTCCGAAGGCCTGGAACTCGTGCATGAAGGAGTGTCCGAAGGCGGTCTTCGGCCCGCCGTGAACATAGAGTATCGCAGGCACCTTCCCTTTCTTCTTTGGAAGCAGCACCCACCCCTCCACAACTTGACCGTCGCTAGCCCTGAAGCTGAACGCCTCTGAGCGTCTGATGTCGAGTTCCCTTGGCACCGCCGCGTTCATCGTAGTCAGTTGCGCCTCTCGACCTGCCTTCACGTAGAGCTCTTCGAGGTGCGTAGAGTCCATCGCCACGAAAGCGACCCTTCCGTCGCGGACGTCGAAGCCCTCTATGCTCCTACCGCCCTTCACGACCTGCACCGAATTCGAGCCAGGCTCGAGCCTGTAGAGTCCGACGGACCCGCCGTCCGCTTGCACGAAGTAGATTCCATTCTTCTCCCAAGCAATCTTGTGAGGGCCGTGGGCCTTGGCTCTGACGTCTGAGTTGAGGCCGTTCGCCTTGTTCTTGTCAACTCTGTCTGGCCGCGACAGCTTGCGTCTGGCGAGGTCCACAACCCAAACTACTTCATGAGAGGCGAAACCAAAAGGAAGGTCATCGCCCAAGACAGCGATTCGTCTGTCGTCTGGGCTCCACGACAGGGTGGAGATCTCCATATTCGATCGAGTCAGCTTGGCCTTCTTCCCGGTCTTCAAGTTGCAGACGACGAGATCTGAGATGTACGGTTTCAGGTCGTCGGCGACCGCCAGGTAAGCAACCGCTTTCCCGGCGTGGGAGACCGCGAAGTCTGTAACGTCGAACGCACCGCTCGTGATATGGTCTGACTTCGATGTCGCGAGGTCTATCTTGAACAGATGCTTCCGCTTGTTGTACGTGAACCCTTTCCCGTTGAACCAGTAGCCGAACCGTTTGATCACCTTCACGTCTCCCTTCTCTTCTTTGACGATGTCCGAGAGGTAGAAGATCGCCTTCGAGTCTGGAGACCATTGCGGGTTCTCGATGCCGTTCTTGCTCTTCACAAGAAGCCTTGCCTCACCACCTTCAGCTGGGATGACGTAGAGCGCCGAGCCCTTCTCGTCCTTCGCGAATCCTCGCTTTGAGAGGAAGAGAATCGAGGAGCCGTCAGGAGACCAGACCGGGTCGGAATCCTTCCCGCCTGACGTGAACTTGGTCAGGCTTCCTCCCCTCGTTTCGCAGACGTAGACTTCCGAGTCGTATTCGTCGTTTGCCAGGTTCGCGCGTCTCACGGAGAAGGCGATTCTCTTACCGTCTGGAGAGAAGCTCGGCTCGGAGAGCATGCCGTATAGCGCGAAGTCGGCTGGCTTGACGGGTCTTGACATGAGCCGAGTGCCGCGCGAGGCAATCTTATGCTTTCCCATGGCGACAAGGATTAAATCCGTGATAGGAGGCGGGCCTCCGCCTTGAGCGACGTCACCGTCGTGATTGTTGCCTCGTTTCTGCTCTCGTTCAAGGCAGTCCTTCTGGAGGGAAGTGAGGTCGCCATTCTGTCTGTGGCCACCGTCAGGCAACTGGGGAAGAACAACGTCCTGTTTGGGGTTGTATGCGGCGGAACAGCATCGGTCCTCCTGTTCCTCGCCATCCGCCAAGTCTTCTTGCTGCTGCCCACCCTACTGATTGACTTCGCGACAGGGGGCGTCATACTGTACTTCTCCTACAGGTTTCTCCGGGGCTTCAAGCGGTACTACTTCGGGAAGAGGTCGTTCAGGGACAAGATGAAGAAGATGGAGGACGAGGCTGTCGAGAAGGACATGAAGCGCTACGAGGGCGAGAGGCCCGTTGTAATCCCATTCTCCCCATTCAACTCCCTTCCTGTTCTGAGCATAGCGCTCACCGAGGGATTCGAGGCTAGCCTAGTCCTTGCAGCGGCTGGGACTTTCAACCTCGAGTGGACGCTTGTGGGTGCTCTGGTGAGTCTGGCCCTCATCATCACAATCTCAGCTGTCTCCTACGAGTACCTGCTGCGCGTACCGAGGTGGGGGCTCGACCTGCTCGCGGGCTCCGTGCTTCTTGCGTTCGGAAGCTTCTTCATCCTTAGCGGGATTCTTGGCCTCTGAGACCCGACTTCGATTTCAGAAACGGCTGGCGCCCCAGCCAAAGTGCCCCGGGGGGGATTTGGACCCCCGTCGCTAGCTCGAGAGGCTAGCATGCTTGACCGGGCTACACCACCGGGGCAGGTAGCAGCCGCCGAGGAGGAAGCCAGATTAAGCTTTGCCGAAAGTTGGGCCACCGCGCTCAGGTACTCCTCCTGCTGCTTGCCTTGAGGCAGGTGCGCCATGACACGACTGCCTCGAATCTTCTTCTAATGATTTGGCAAAAGAAGCCCAAGAAGGAAGTGTATTTGACTGCTGCCCAGAACTTGAGTGCTGTTGCTCCGAGAAAAAAAGGGGGAGAGTGGTCAGCTGGCTGCTAGGCCAGTCCAGAAGCCGTGAAGCAGCCCTAGTGCTTCCCTGATGCCACTCTCGAAGGATTTCTGGACGGCAGGGTCGTTCCCCACGATTTCGGCCACCTCCTCCATCGCGTCCTCGTGCTGGGTCTCAAGCTCGCGGTGGAAGGTGAAGTACTCCATGTCCATCTGGGGAATCTTTCGCTTCTTGATCTGGCTCAGACCAGGAATGAGTTGGTCCCACATTGGTATGGCCATGTTCTCGAGCCCGAACGAGGCCCCGAGTGCTCTGGCGTGGTCGCTACCGCCGTAGAGCTCCCAGAGGCCGTCGAGGTAGGCTTTGGTGGTTGGCTTCATTGGCTTGGTGATTACTTGCCTGGAGTCTATCCCTACGGAAGCGAGGAACCTCCTGAAGAGCAACTCGTGGCGCTTGCTCGGGTCCCCGTCCCCAAGCTCTGAGGTAAGCACCTTGGTCAGCTCAAATGCCTCGGCTTCATCAGGCGTGTTGACCAAGAGGTTGGCGAGGATTGCTGGGAAGGTCCTTGAGAAGTGGAAGAACTCCGTCGCGAATTGCTTGAATTCTGTGTCTGAGACCTTGGCCTCGGAGAACCTTGTCAGGAAGTCGTTGTGAATGGCCGGGTGCGCCAGCACGATTTCTCTCATCCTGCTGTGAAGGCTCATTCAGTCCTGCCCCCTGTGAAGTGCTCCCGCAGCAGCGATAGAGCCTCGGCGCCCGATGGCGTGAGAGAGGCCGTGTGTTCAGATGTGGAGATGAGTTGGAGTTCGCGGAGCACCTTGGCGTTTAGTTTCAGTGTCGACAGCGGTACCCCGGTCGTCTCGGAGATCTCCAGTACGTGTGATGTGAGCGACCTTCCGTCTATGGACGAGAGGTGTTCCAGGATGAGTTGCTGGTTTCTGTTGATAGCCTTCGCTAGAAGGCGTGCGATTCCTGCCCTGCCGTCTTCGGATATTGGCGGGACATTACCTTTTCGACACCTACTTTCACGAGGAGGCTAGTAAAGCGTTTTGGGCAGGGCCACCTGCCCTCATCGCCTAGACCGAGGTCAGATTGAGGTCTGTCAGTTCAGAAGCTACAAATTCTGCTTCAGAATCGCCTTCGCAGCCAGTTTTATGTCCGAAGGCTTGACTGTCTTCCGACCCGCGTGCGCCGCAAGCTCCACCGCTTGTTTCGATATCTGCAAACCGAGCGATTCCAACTCTGCCCTGAGCTCGATGGCCGCGTCGTCCCCAACTCTATCCGCTCCGGCCTTCTTGATCACCCTGTACACCGCTGCGAGGCCGAACTCCGAACTGTCCGACATTAGACTACAGTTGGGACGGCGACGTTAAAAACCTTTGGCACCAAAGGCGAGCGTCTTCGTCCTCTTTTGGCCTTGCGGAGCGTCCAATCACCCCTCTTCTGGAAATAAGGGGGAATAACGCACCATAGAGGCCGAACGACGCTCTTTGCGCCGTGAGTGTTAGGAGTGGGCTAAATATCACCCGAGGACAAGGTTGAACGTGCGATTCATCGATTCGCATGTGCACTTGAGCGACTACGTTGATCCTAGTGGCGTCTTGCGGTTCGCATCCTCATCGGAAACATTGCTCCTCTCGTCCAGCACGAGCAGAGACACTTCGATGATAACACTCAAGTTTGCAAGCGAAAACGGGCTGTTTGTGAGGCCATTCGTCGGAGTCCACCCCTCAGAGGCAACCGAGGAGCCCAGCCTCGACTGGCTCGACAAAGCGGCTCGGCGAGCCGCCGGGGTGGGCGAGATAGGCTTGGACCCGAAGTACTCCGAAATCGGGGAGAGGAGCGCCCAGATGAGGGTGTTCAAGGAGCAGCTCAGCCTTGCCGGTCGTCTTGGAAAGCCTGTCCAAGTCCACTCTAGGGGTGCTGAGGCAGAGTGCCTGCGGCTACTGCCGTCGTTCTCGCCCAGTGCGGTATTACTCCACTGGTTCCAAGGGGATGTGTTCGCGGCCGAGGCCTCCAACCGTGGCTACTTCGTCTCCTTCGGCCCAGCTCTCCTGCACTCGAAGAAGCTGCAGAAGATGGCCTCGAACTACGCCGAGGGGCTTATCCTTACAGAGAGCGACGGCCCGGTCAGCTTTGCCTCCCTGGGAGGCGCTGGCGGACCCTGGCTAGTCCCGTCCGTAGTACACAAGCTCGCTGAACTATGGCGCAGGTCCTTTGGGGAAACTGTCGAGCTCCTCGTGAAAAATGGCACGGCCTACCTTGCTGCCCGTGGGAAAGGTTAAGCACTCGCCAGTTTGGGGTTGAAGAGGAAGATTGGATAAGACCAGGCGGCTATCCGAGATGATCCTACAGAGGCACCCAGAAGCGTTCAGTTCAGACTACGAGAAGAACAAGAAGGCGTTGGTGGAGCTCGCGATCATCCCCTCGAAGCAGCTGAGGAACCACATCGCAGGCTACATTTCCAAGGCCCTGAAGAGCGACGAAACAGAGGAAGAGGCACCAGGGGAACCGAAGGCAGAGTAGGCCTTGTCCCTGGAAGGCGGTGAGGCTCGAGTAGACCTCCGACCCGTCTCCGCCCTCCTTCCGCACGAGGAGACAATCCAGTCGCAGGTCGAGAGGCTTGCGGGCGAGCTGAAACGGGACGGAATGCAGAAGGATCCAATCATCGTCGACCATGATACAGGCGCAGTACTGGACGGAATGCACAGGCTCAGCGCCCTAGCCAGCATGGGAATCGGCTATGCAGTGTGTTTCACAGTCGACTACAGCTCCAGGGCGATCATGGTGAAGAGATGGGCGAGGGTCTACGGTGCAAGGAGCGCAGATCAGATCAAGAATACACTTGGCGAAGCAGGCCTCTCCGAAAGATGTCCCACCTCCGAAGCAATCGAGAAGCTCGAGGACAGGCACTTCGCCGTGGCTGCTATGACGGAGACTGGAGGTTATGTGCCCAGCGGGAAACTGGAGCTGGAGGGCGGATTCGACATCATGAGAAAAATAGACGAGATGGCGGCTGCTGCAGGATGGACGCGAAGGTTCCTGCCCGAGGACGACATTGACGTTCCGCTCCAGAAAAGAGGTAACTTGATTCTCCTCTCGCAAAGGCTGACCAAGCAGGACGTCATCACGGCCGCGAGGACGAAGCATCTCTTCCCATGCAAGACATCGATGCACGTGATCGACCTGAGGCCTGTATCAGCGAACGTCCCTCTCGCCGAGCTCAGGGAAGGCTCAAGGAAGACCCTCGACGCCCGCTTGAGGGCTCCTCACACTCTGCTTCCACCGAACTCCGCATACGGCGGCAGAAGGTATAAGGAAAGACTCCTAGTGCTGGGCGGCCAATGATCAAAGTGAGATGTCTGGGCCACATCAAGACGAGCGTCGGTGCGGAAGAGGTGGAGCTGAGCGCCGATGAACTGGAGACTGGAGAGTTGGTGGAGAAACTGAGGAATATGTGCAAGGACTGGGACCCAGGCTTCGACAGGTACAACACACTTGCGTTGATCGAGGACGGGGAAGCATTCGTCCCAGCGTCGACCAAGAGGACTATTAGGAGCGGGGAGCGGGTCGTCCTGATTCCCTTCTCGCACGGCGGGTGAGCCAATGGAGGTCCGCTGCTACGTAGTAGCTGGCGGCGCAGACCCTGAAAGGCTGAGGGAGTCTGTCCGGGGGGCGGCTCCGAAGCTCCTGGTCCAGACCGTCAGGACGTCCGCGCTCTCCAACGAGTCCCTGGCTGAGATGATTGTGGCGCAGACGCTGAGAGCCTCCCTCGCCCAGAACCTGTTGGCGAAGAAGCTTGAGATCGACCTGCTACTTCGACTGGCTGGAACCACGCAGATCACGGAGGCAATCCGGTCAGTCGGCGCGAGAGCGGGCGAGGACTTCATCTTCGTGGCCGCTGGAGAGGGAGAGGAACTCAACGCAGCTGAGAGTTTGGGCGTGCTCGGAGCGGAGCGGCTCCCTAGGGGGACACTCGGAAGGGGCGAGATGATGCGCGTCGAGGAGTCGGCCCTCCTTAACGCCCAAAGAACCTAGACGGCCCTCTTCAGCCTCATTATGCTGAGGATGTCCTGAGGTGCGACGACCGAAACGCCGGTGTACTCTCCGAATACTTGGATGAAAACGATCTTGTCCGGTGCGTTGAGGCTGACCTTTCTGTCTACCACATCTGCTATGGCGTCTATGAGCTGCTTGTCCGAGTAGGGCGAGTCCCTCGCCTCGATTGTGATTCTGAAGGTCTCGCCCTGTCCGATGTGCGCTGCGAGGTCCTTCACCGCCTTCACTATATCGTCAAGCTTTGTGTCGATGACCCTGTCGACGGGAAGCACACGCATGATGTACCTAACCTTGAATGGCTCCGACTTCACGAAATCCGCAAGAAAGGCGAGCAAGGTCTTTGAGTTCTCAGCGTCTACTTCGACTACGCCGTCGTAGGGTGAGCGTTCGATGGTCACCTTCCTGATGCCTGAAAGGAGAGCAATCTCCTTGAACTCGGCCGAGGCCTTTGCTTCCAGACCTTTGGCAGAGGTGACAACCAGGTTCATCTCGTCTTGACCTCGTCGTTGACCCCGACTGGTCCCTTCCTTAAAACCTCAATACCCTCCCCCAGCACGCGGACCACCGTGGAGGCCTTTCCTTCGAGGCAGCCTCCGTCGAGAATCAGGTCGACCGCGCCACCCAGCTCCTTCATAGCCTCCCCGGCAGACCTGCACGGCGGCCTCCCCGAGATGTTGGCGCTGGTGCCCGTCAGGTAACCTCCGCAGAGCCTGATCAGCTGTGCACACAGCTTCGAAGCAGGGACTCTCACGCCGACCGTCCCGCTCCCTTGGTGTACTTGGAAGGGAAGCTCCTCCTTCAGGGGGGCCACAATCGTCAGCGCGCCAGGCCAATGCCTCTTAGCAAGGTCGACTGACCGGGAGTTCAACCAGACTAGCCTGAGGGCTGACTCGAGGCTGTCACAGAGGATTGGTATCGGTCTCGCCTCCCTCCTCTTGACAGCGAAGAGACGCCTTACCGCATCACTGTCCATAGGATCTACCCCGAGCCCATAGACGGTGTCCGTGGGGTACACAACGAGTCCTGCAGCCTTCACAACTGCTGCAGCATCTTCCACGCCAGAGCGCGTGAACAGAACCAGTCGGGCGGTCAACTCCAATTTCGTCACGTCACCGAGAGCTTTAATAGGTTAACAGAAATCGCGCTGGCCGTCAAAATGTCCGAAGAGGACCAAGAACTCGACGAAGAACTCGACGAAGACCTCGACGAAGACGGTTGGGAAGAGGACTCGGACGAAGAAACTCTCTAGAAGTCGCCACTGACGCTTCTTCGCCGGAGACAAGTCCAGCCCACTCTTTAAGTCAGTTACGCGCCTCCCCTACGCGCACTACCCATGAGGACTCTGATAATCAACTTCAAGAACTATCCCCAAGCGCTCGGCGCCGGCTCCGTGAAGCTTGCGAAGACTGCCGCAAAGGTGGCCGCTGACCTCGATGTTGAGGTCATCGTGGCTCCGCCAAACCCGATGCTCGCGCTAGTAGCCTCGAAAGTCGAGATAGGAGTGTTCAGTCAATCGGTCGCAAGCGTTGTCGGAGACAAGACCACTGGGTCAGTCCTGCCCGAGGCCGTGAAGGGGGCGGGCGCGACAGGAACGATACTCAACCACAGTGAATCTCGGCTGCCGCGTATAGCGATAGAGACTCTCGTCCCTCGACTAAAGAAACTGCGCCTCGATGTTTGCCTCTGCGCGAGGAGCAGCACTGAGGCCGCGTCGCTTGCGGGGCTGAAGACGGAGTACATTGCAGTTGAACCGCCCGCCCTCATCGGGTCAGGAGTGGCGGTCTCGACAGCGAAGCCCCGGCTAGTAAGCAACACGGTCGCAGCCGCCAGGAGCGCTGGCTACAGGGGGAAGATCCTGTGTGGCGCCGGGATAGTGAGCGGGGACGATGTGAGGAGGGCCGTGGAACTCGGAGCCGACGGTGTCCTCGTCGCAAGCAGCGTCGTGAAGGACCTCAACTGGGCGGCCAAGATTCGAGAACTTGCTCGTTCTCTATGTTGAGAAATACGGAAACCCGTAAATAAACTACGAAAGCGGGCGGTCACATGAGTCACTTGGAGACTAGCGCGTTCGATAATGCTCTCGAGCAGCTTAGGATTGCTGCCGAGTATCTGAAGCTTGAAGACGGAATCCATCAGATGCTCGCGCACCCGAAGCGCGAGGTCACCGTTTCCTTACCCGTTAGGATGGACGGCGGCGAAACGAAGGTCTTCACTGGGTACAGAGTGCAGTAC
Organism: Nitrososphaerales archaeon; assembly: GCA_032906765.1. Classification (NCBI taxonomy): domain Archaea; kingdom Thermoproteati; phylum Nitrososphaerota; class Nitrososphaeria; order Nitrososphaerales; species Nitrososphaerales archaeon. The sequence continues at coordinate 112,888 of JAJTZB010000002.1, read as the reverse complement.
AGCGACGCCAGGGGGCCATCGAAGGGCGGAATCAGGTACCACCCGAACGTCTCGCTCGACGAGGTCAAGGCGCTAGCCGCCTGGATGACCTGGAAGTGCAGCATCGCTGACATACCATTCGGCGGCGCAAAGGGCGGAATCATTTGCGACCCGAAGCACATGTCACAGGGAGAGATCGAGAGGATGACCAGGCGCTACACGGCCGCGATCGCGGACTTCATCGGACCCTACAGGGACATCCCGGCTCCTGACGTCTACACGAACGCTCAGATCATGGCCTGGATAGTCGACACCTACAGCGCTTTGAAGGGATACATGGTGCCCGAAGTGGTCACGGGCAAGCCAGTTGCCATCGGAGGGTCTCTGGGGAGGGACACAGCCACCGGCAGGGGGGCAGTGTTCTGCACCGTGGAGGCCGCCAAGGTGAAGAAGATGGACCTCAAGAGGTCAACATTCGCGGTGGAAGGGTACGGGAACGCAGGCGCCAACTACGCAGACATCCTGCAAGGATACGGGGCAAAGATGGTCGCCGCTAGCGACTCCAGGGGGGGAGTCATGAGCAAGGCGGGGATTGACGCGAAGAAACTCCTGCAGTTCAAGGAGAAGAACGGCTCCGTGGTCGGGATGCCGGGAACGCAGCAGATCTCCGACCGCGAGCTACTGCAGTTCGACGTGGACATCCTCTGCCCAGCCGCTCTCGAGAACACCATCACGCCGGACGTGGCGAAGGGCATCAAGGCGAAGATGATAGCGGAGTGCGCAAACGGCCCAACCACCCCGGAGGCAGACAAGGTCTTCGAGAAGAACGGCGTCTTCCTCATCCCGGACGTGCTCGCGAACTCGGGCGGAGTGATCGTGAGCTACCTGGAGTGGGTCCAGAACTTGGACAGAGTCAGGTGGACCGAGGAGGAGGTCAACACGAAGCTAGAGGCCAAGATTACAGGAGCCTTCAGAGACGTCCATGCCACGGCCAACAAGCACAGCACAACCATGAGGACGGGCGCGCTTGTCGTCGGCGTTGGCAGAGTGGCAGACGCGATAAGGACTCTCGGCATCTGGCCGTAGGGCGCATTCACATCGCGGCCGACAACATGCGTTCCACCTCACGTGCCAGTGGGGCACTTCCGAGGTAGACAGGAGAGGGCTCTGAAAGGGACTTGGGCTCGACGTCAAGGAGGTCCCTTCGGCCGTCCGTCGCATAACCCCCCGCTTGCTGGGTGATGAAGGCCATAGGCGCGGTTTCGTAGAGGACCCTCAGCTTGCCCTGCGGCCTACCTCTGAGGGCAGGGTAAGCGAAGATACCGCCGTGGGCGAGGACCTGATTGTAGTCGCCGACGAAGGTCCCGCAGTATCTCATCTTCAGGCCCCTTTCTTCGAGCGAGTCGACGAATCTCTGGACAGAAGGGACCCAATCCCTCCGTCGGCCGCCGAACCCGTAAACGCCACCCTCCTCTGGGATGCGAATCTTCGAGTCAAGAAGCTCGTAAGAGAATGCCGACCCGTGTCTGACCGCAACGAATCTGTGGGTTCCCTTCCCGAAGGACAGAGTGAGAGTCAGCATCCCTCCGTAGGTCACGAACAACGCTCCCAGGAGGAACCGACCGGAGCAGGGTAGAGCGCGCGAGTAGAAACCGAAGATGCTGCCGACTGGGTTGTTCGTCCCCACGTTCGAGCTGCCGTCGAGTGGGTCCATCGCAACGCTCACCTCCCCGTCCCCCTTCGCGGGCTCAGCCATCTCCTCGGACGCAACCTCGGAGACTGCGCCCGAGGCGAGGAGTGATTCCGTGAAGACGCCGTTTGAGAAGACGTCTATTTCTTTCTGCTTCTCGCCCGACGGGTTGACCGCCGCGAGCAACCCCAAGTTGGACGGGATGCCCTCCCAGACCTTGACGCTTGAAGCTGCCACGGCAGATGTGATCTTCGAGAGCGGTTCAGACGCGTTCAACAGAAGGAATTCCTCGAGCTTCAATGGCGCCGAGTTTCGGTTGCAGATGGGCAGCTTTTAGGCGTGATGCTCAGGAACGGGACACCGTTAAATACGGAAGGGCTTCGTTGCGCCGCAGATGAAACAGGACAGGATGGCCCCATTCCTCAAGGGAGGGAAGAGCATCCTACTCGCGTACGACCAAGGCCTCGAACATGGTCCCTCGACAGACTTCGACGACAGGAACGTGGACCCCTCCTCCATCATGGAGATCGCGGCGAAGGGCGGGTTCAACGGTGTCGTCTTCCAGAAGGGAGTCGCCGAAAGGTTCTACGACGGAAAGGTCCCGCTGATAGTCAAGGTGAACGGCAAGACGAGTCTCCCGAAGGGAGAACCGATTTCAAGGCAGGTCTGCTCTGTGGAGCACGCCGTTTCCCTCGGGGCCAAGGCTGTCGGCTATACCATCTATCTCGGGAGCGGATTTGAGGCTGAGATGCTCTCAGAGTTCGGCAGGATTCAGGAGGATGCCCACAAGAGGGGCATCGCAGCTATCGCTTGGATTTATCCCAGGGGAGCGGCTGTGCAGAACGACACGTCGAAGGAGATAGTTGCTTACGCCGCCAGGACGGGGTTGGAGCTCGGTGCAGACGCTGTGAAGATCAAGTACACCGGGGAAAGCGCCACATTCGCATGGGCCGTGAAGTCCGCGGCCGGGGTGCATGTCTTCATGTCAGGGGGCCCCAAGGCGCCCACGGACGATGCGTTCCTGCAGCAGGTGAAGGGTGTAATGGAAGCTGGTGCGACCGGACTTGCAGTGGGAAGGAACGTCTGGCAGAACAGCGATCCGCTGAAGATGGCGGAACAACTGAAGCGCATAATCTTCCAAAAGTGACTCGGTCGCGTCCGCGCCGCCTGCGCAAAGAGTTGCCTTGAATGAAATGACCCCTGCTTCACGGGATAAGAGAGCTACTACTTTGTCAGAAGCTTCCAGGATAGGAACACGCCTAGTGCTGACAACAGGATGGCGAAGCCAGCGAGGTAGGCGAAGTCGAAACCTAGAGAAGCGAATCCTGTTGTGCCGAGGAGCAGCTGCCTCCCGGCATCCGTGGCGTAACTGATTGGGTTGATGCTTACGAACGCCTGCAACCAGTCGGGCATGAGCTTGGAAGGGAAGAGTGCGTTGCTCCCGAACAGGAGAGGCAGGTTCAGTAGGTTCATGATTGCCATCTGTGACTGCCAGTCGGTCGACCTCAGCGCGAGAGTGAGGAAGAGAGCGGAGAAGCCGAGGGTCATGAGGAACATGGCTGCGAAGGTTCCCAGAACACCGAAGAGTGTGATCTTGCCGAGGTCCAGTCCCAGAGGGATTGCTATCAGAAGCACGACAGCCGCCTGCGCGAGAGAGCGGACGACGCTCGAGAGCACCTTGCCCATGATGATGGTTCCTCGGGACACAGGAGTGCTGAGTACCTTGTCTAGAAAGCCAAGCCTCCTGTCCCAGAGTATTGACATTCCGCTGAACATTGCAGTGAAGAGACACACGAAGGCTAGCATTCCAACGGCCAGGAACGAGAAGTAGTCGGTCGTCCCGAAAGTGCTCTGCATGATTGTGCTGGAGAGGCTGTCGAGGACCTGCTTCGGGATGTTGAGCCCGGGTATGTTGAAGGACCCGCCTGAGAAGATGGCGCCGAAGTTCATCGCCTTGCCGAATAGCCCAAGCCAGATGATCGGCTGGATGAGAGACATGAGGAGCAGCACCGGAACCTTGTACCACTTCTGGAGCTCCCTGTTTGTGAGCGCCCAGAGACCGTGCATCGTGCTTCGGTTGACGCGCTCGCTGCCCCATTGGGTCGGCTGCGACCCTTCAGTGCCCGCGGCGGTCGCCCTCGAGCGACGCTCGGCGGCTGTCTTCTCACCCAGCTCGTCCGCCACTATGACCTCGCCCTCCGCATGGTTACCCGCTGGGTGAACATCTCTGCCCTGCTGGCTTCCTCGTCCCTTATTGACTTGCCTGTGTACTCGAGATAGACTTGGTCCATGCTCGGCTTGGTGACGGAAATCTTCGACACGTGGTATCCCTTCGCCCTGATGGCGTCGATTATCCTCGGTGCGGTCTCCTCGCCAAGCTTGGCCTTGATCCTGTAGTCGCTATTCGTTTTCTTGACCTCCTTGACTCCGCTGGTCTGCATTATCATCGGTGTCAGATCCTCACCTGCCTCTTTGATTCCGAGCTCGATGACGTCTCCACCGAGGCTCGCCTTCAATTCCACGGGGGTCCCGATCTTGATTATCTTGCCGTGGTCGATTATCGCGATCCTATCGCAGACGCCGTCAGCCTCCTCCAAGTAGTGCGTTGTCATGAATAGCGTCATCCCGTAGTCTTTCTTCAGCTTCTGAATGTACTCCCATACAGCAGTCCTGGTCTGCACATCGAGCCCCAGCGTAGGCTCGTCCAGGAAGAGCAGCTTCGGATGGTTGACCAGCCCGGTGGCGATCTCCAGCCTTCTCCTCATGCCTCCAGAGTAGGTCATGACCTTTCTGTCGGCCGCTTCGGTCAGTCCGACCATAGTCAGCAGCTCCACCGCCCGGTCCTTGGAGACACCCTTCGGAATGCCGTAGAGGTCGGCCGCGAAGGTGATGTTCTGCCTCCCGGTCATGTCCTCGTCGGCGGTGTACTCTTGGGGAACAATCCCGACAGAGGCCCTGACGTCGCTCGAGTGGTGGGAGACGTCGTAACCGCAGACTGTCGCAGTGCCGGATGTAGGCTTGAGCAACGTTGTGAGCATTTTGATTGTCGTTGTCTTGCCCGCGCCGTTGGGGCCGAGGAATCCGAAGATTTCCCTCTCCTTGACTTCGAACGAGACGCCGTCCACTGCCTTCAGGTGCTCGTTGAACACCCTAGTCAGGTCTTTGACCTCTATGATTGAACCGTTGCCGCTCATCCTAGTCCACTCCTAGCTTCGCCAGGCGAGAGCCGAGCTGCCTGATTCTGTCCGCGTTCTGCTCCAGCTTCGCCTTCTGTGAACCTGAAAGGTCTTCGAGATATGAGACGTAGCTCGACATCGTAGTAAGGACCTCCTCCACCGTCCTCGGCTCGCTTCTGCGGAAGTGCGACGGCCACTCTGTCTCTTGACTCCCAGCTTCGGTGAGCTCGTATTTCTTCTCAGCACTCTTCTTCTCGCCAGCCTTCTCGGCCGCTTCTTTGATTAGGCCTTCCTTGGCCATCGACTCGAGCATTGGGTAGACCGAGCCCGGTGACGGCCTCCACCATCCTTGACTCATCGCTTCCATCGAGTCCATTATCTCTGCGCCGCTCTTGGGGGAGTCCTTCAGGATGTAGAGTATCCACGTCCGAAGGCCTCTGTGTGCCCGCTTCGACCAATCAAGCCACATCGATATCTATTCTCCGATAATCGAAAACCCGATATGAACCACTATTTGAATATTTCTCTCCCGTTCCCTACCGAAGGGGAAGCTCACGGACCTAGACGAGATTGCCCGTCAGACAACCAGCCTGTGCCGAGTTCATTGATTGACCCTAGAAGGAATTTCGCCTCAGACTAGCGAAAGGGTCTCGTCAGGTCCGCGTCACACCTGGCAGGGCCCGGCCGAGCTCACGCCGGTCGGGAACACGTTTCCGCTCCCGTCCGTCCTCAAGCTTATGGATGGTAGCGGCACGATCGCGGGGCCGGTCAGTACGTTCCCATCCAGGTCGAAGACAGAGCCGTGGCATGGACACGCTATGACGCTGTTGGACTGGACGTATTCGCACTCGCAGCACACGTGCGTGCAGAGGATGCTGAGAGCCGCGAGCGAGCCGTCAGCCTTGATCGTCAAGATGTTCGGGTAACCCGCGGGGTACTCAAAGTAGACGGGCGAGCCAGGCTTCATCGCGTTGACGTTGGCGATTGCGCCGCTCGGAAGACCGGACTGCGTTTGAGAGGTTGTTGGAGTGCCGGTGGCCGTAGGGAGCTTGACCGACCCGAGCACAACCCCGACACCGATTAGTCCGGCAAGGGCGACGACGGATTTCAAGAAGCCGCGCCGGCTGTAGTCAAGTTCCCTGCCGCGCCTGGACTTGCGCCTTGCAAGGTAGACCGCGTACGGTCTCCCCACTGCGCCAAGAACTAGAATCGCCGCCTGCAGACCCAAGAGAAGGTCGAATGCCCAGAGTCCAAAGAGGTAGGAGGCGAAGTATGCAACGGTCATGTTGTACTGGGGGGCTGTCGCGATATCGCCCAGTTGGAGGACGATTGCGAGCACAGCCGCAGCGATCGTCGGAAGGTAGACGCGCCTCGAAGAAAGGAGATTCATGAGGCCAAGGACGGCGTCAATAGCCACAATCAAGACGAGCCCCAGGGCGTGCGAGACAGCAAGGAGCCAGAGAGAGCCATCAGTGTAGAGGAGGTACGCCCCAGACAGCGTGGAAGCCAAAAGGAGTACGCCTGTGAAAGCCTGCAGCCTGCTGAGGCCCGACCTCGCGCGTTCCTTGTTCATGCCGGTAGACGGGCGCGGAGCGCCGTTTGACATTGCGACGCGGACTCTCAAATGGGATTTAAGCGTTGGAGAACAGGAGCATGTTTGAGATGTGGGATAATGTCTCATGGAAGAGCAATGAGAGTGAACGGGGATTGGCGACAGAAAAGGTAGCCCGGCTAGGATTCGAACCTAGGTCGAAGGCTCCAGAGGCCCCCATCCTTGACCACTAGACGACCGGGCTTCAGCGGGCTGGGGCGCACCAGCCATCGACTGGTTAAAAGTGTTTAAGGGAAATCGGTCGTTTGCGGCTATCGCTGCTTAGCAAGCGGGGCGCCCCTCAACTTGGCTGCATCATGCTCGACAAGCACCTCCTCAACCGAGTCGAGCGCAGCCTTCAGCCTCTGGACCGTGAGGATGCCGAAGTGACCGATGCGAATCATCTTGTCGCGGGCTTCGGATATGCCCCTTGCGACGACAATACTGTGCCGTTCCTCGAGATCTTTCTGAATCCCACCGGCAGTCCCTTCTTTGACCCAGAACGAGGTGACCGTATCGGACCTGAATCCCTCTTCAGCGACTAGGTTGAGCCCGAGTGCCGAAAGCCTCTGCCTCGTCTCCCGACCGAGAGCCCTGTGGCGCTCCCAACGGTTCTCCAACCCTTCCTCCTTCGTCTCCTTCAGAGCCTCCCTCAGGGCGAGCAGGACCTGCACAGCAGGGGTGGCGAGGTACATCCGGGGGTCGTCCATGATGGGCTTCCACCTGAGGAGGTTCATGTAGTAAGCCTCGATCGAATCCTTTCTCTTCTCGAGGTGGTCAAGGACGCGGCCCGACACTGCGACCATCACCGCCCCAGGTGGCCCAGCCAGCGCCTTCTGGGACGCCGTGAAAGCGATGTCCGCGCCCAGCCTGTCGAAGTCGAGCTCCTCGCCGCCCACTCCGCAAACGGAGTCAACCACGGAGAAGATCCCCGCTTTCTTGCATTCACCAACGAGCTCTCCGATTGGGTTGACGACGGAGGTTGAAGTGTCGACGTGGGTTACGAAGACAGCTTTGTACTTGGCCGCCTTGAGCTGCTTCCTGAGGTCGTCAGGGTCGGCGGGACGGCCGTCGGCGTAGTCCAGCACGTCCGCCTTCGCACCGTGGACCTGGTTCAGCATCAACATTCGCTTGCCGAAGTAGCCGTTGCTCACGGTGAGGGTCCTGTCGCCGTGGCCGACCAGGCTGACGACAGAGGACTCCATGCCTACTGTCCCGGAGCCGGTGAAGACGAATTGGAACCCTTTCTCGTTCTTGAACGCATACCGCGCGAGCGCCACAGTCTCCTTGAAGGCTGAATAGAATTCCGGCCCTATGTGGGATATCTGCGGTCTGGCCATGGCCTCCCTCACGCGCCGGGAAAGGTTGGTAGGCCCTGGAATAAGCAGGAGGCTCTCGCTGGACGAGTCCACGGCGGCGCGAGCTGGCAAGCGAAATTAAAAGTTCTCCCTATATGTGTTCGAAGATGTCAGAGAGCTTTTCGATGTGGATTATCTTCGGGTCGTCGACTCTTGTTGTGTGCGCAAGCATGAACCCCAGCCTGGCAGTCCTTAGGAACGCAAGGTCGTAGATTGTGTCGCCCACGGCTATCGTGGCTTCGCGTGGGATTCGGAGAGATCGAAGCATGGCCAGATAGGCCACATCCTTCCTCGTCGGGTCCACCCTAGGGATGCCTTCAGGCAGGATTCGCCCCTGGCCGTCGAATCGCAGGCCGTTTGCCACCCAGTGTTTGATGCCCAGCTCTTCGGCCACCTTCTTGGCCAGGATGTCTATGCCTGACGTGACGAGCGCAAGCTCGATTCCCCTCCTGCGCAACTCGCGGAGGGTCGCTGGCGCCTCCCTCCTGACCTTGTATCCTGAGAGGATGGCTTCTACCTCTGCCTGCGTCACCCCCTTGGGCCACGCTGCTATGTCTCGACGCATGAACTCCTGGTAGTCAATCTTGCCTTCGGTGTACAGCTTCAGCGACTCCTTGCCCATGTGTGAAGTTCCGAAGAACTTGTGGAGCGCCACCCAGCTGCTGTCCTCCTCCAGGACTGTGCCGTCCATGTCAAATGATGCGAGCCTCAGCCCGTGTTCAGTCATATCCTCGCCTTGTAGGGCAGACCCATGAGCTGAAGTGACTGCGCGAGCACCCTGCTCGCGGACTCCACCAGCGCCACCCTTGCGTCCCTGAGACTGGAATCCTCCTCCCTGTTCACCTGGACCTTCTCATAGAACTCGTTGAAGGCGACCGCGAGGTCGTGGGAGTATCGGGCTACCTCCTTGGGCGACAGGTACTCGCCCGCTGAAACAACGGCCTTGTCTAGCATCGATAGTCGCTTCACCAGCGCCCTTTCCACAGGTTTCGAGAGCTTGGCTGCAGACTCTGCGTCAATCTTCGGATGTCCCGCTGTCTTGTCGAGGATGCGCCTTGCTCTTGCGTATGTGTACAGTAGGTACGGACCTGTGTCTCCCTCGAAGCGGAGCGACTCCTCGATGTCAAAGACTATCATCTTGTCAGGGTCTTGCTTCAGCAGCTCGTACCGAAGCGCTGCGACAGCAACGGCCTCCGCCACGTCTTCCACCCATCCGTCGCTCTCTGTCGGGTTCCGCTTCCTTGTCTCTTCCCTCGCCTTCTTCTTGAGCGCCTCCAGCATGGCGTCCACGTTCACGTAGAGCCCCTTCCTCCCCGACATGTGCGCGAACTCTCCCTCTATCTCGAAGCCGAGCTGTTTCGCAGTCTTCTTCGAGACAGCGACTACCTCATAGCCCCTGTGGAGGTACCTCTTCGCTGAACCGGGTTCCATCCCCTCCAAGACCTTGGCCACGATTCTCTGCAGGTAGCTCTGCCTCGCGTCGATGACAGAGACGGCGAGGTCAACCGCCCCGAACCTTGGCTCCTTGCTCCCACCCTTCAGAGTGGTGGTGTAGAGAGTCCTCCCTCCAGGCTGTGCCCCGCCGTACTTCACATACCCGAAGGGGTCGTCCACCAGGCCTATCTTCCAAGCGGCATACGGTATGTCCTTCGCAATGTAGACCACAGTCCCATCGGAGCGCACCACGACCTTCTGCTCACCTGTCTCGGGGTCAGGAATCACCCAGCAGCCCTTGTTCTCTCCCTCTGACTCGTACCTGACCGTTCCTTTCTTCTTGAGAGTCTCGAAGAGCTTCGACCACATCCCAGAGTGGACGATCTGAGACTCCCAGTTCAGGAGGTCGTAGGTCGCGCCCAAGCGCCAGCAGGTGAGCAGTTGGGCTGCGAGGATCCTGTCCACGATCGAGCGGGCGTACTGGGCCATCTCGCCTTCGCCTTTCTCTATCTCGCGCAGGACAAGAGATTGCTTTTCCTTCAGGGCCGGGTTCGAGGAGTACTCCTGGGTGACCCTGATGTAGACGCTTTCTCCACTGTAGGAGTCGAACTTCGAGCCGGGGGGTGCAACGTCGCTCATCCCCAAGAACTTGTACCCCACTATCATGTCGGCGACCTGCGCGCCGGAGTCGTCGATGTAGTTCAGGGCCTGCACGTCGTAACCTAGGTGGCGCATCACCCGGACGAGCGAGTCACCGAGCACCAAGTTCCTGGCGTGTCCGATGTGGAGGGCCTTGTTCGGGTTCACGTTGGTATGCTCTATTGCTACCCTCTTCCCACTTCCAGACTCGGACCCCCCGATCGGACCCTCGGCCATCCCCTCCGTGATTGCGTCGAGCGTGAACTTCGGGTAGTTGAGGGTGAAGTTCAGGTACCCTCCTGGGTGAGCGGTGACAGACGCGACATACGTGTAACTCTTGGACTGTCTCATTACCCAGTCTGCCATCCTGATGGCCACCTCGCCTGGCTTCTGCCCTAGCGCCTTTGCCAGCCTGAGCGGAGCTGCGCTCGCGAGGTCTCCGTAGGACTGGTTGGGAGGTCCCGAGAGGTCCGGTTCGACCTCTGGGTGGCCGAGGGACTTGCACGCGCCGACCACTAGCTTTCCGACCTCCTCTTCGAACTCGCGGAACTTCAATCGGGTCGCTTCTCGTGAGAGCTGATAAAAGCTGTTGTGTTGCCCCTGCGATGGAGAGCGGCTCCAGAGCAACTTAGGGAAGCCAGTGGGGATGTCGAGCCGTCATATCCGCCAACGCAGTACACGTAGTCGTCCTGCATCGAGGAGCGACGTAAAGCATTATCTACCGAAGCCTGCAGGACGAAAACGGGCCCGTAGCCTAGACATTCGTAGGGGAAACGAGCGTCGTCTCCTCGTAGCGTGCTCACGCCAGACACGGATCAGGGCATCAGCCTCCGAAGCTGAAGATCGAGGGTTCGAGTCCCTCCGGGCCCGCATCCTTTCGGGTTCAATTCCCCTGTCCCCCTTCGGACCTGCCTCCGTCCGCTCGTTAATACAATCTTGTATTGTCGCCACACGACATAGACACTAACGAGAACAATGTTGGACTTGGGTTCGTCTTGGCTCGACAGCGCTTCATAGATCTACGCCCTACAAGTCCACGAAGGGTAAGCGGGTATGGACCGGGGGAGTCGGAACTCGGGGGCGTCTCGACCCTAGCATCAGCAGATTCATTGGGTTCCATTGTAACAGGCCTAACGTTGGCCTGCAAGTACGCCCCGTTTCTAGTCCCCAAACCACGGACGAGGCCGTGGGTGCGGGCGGAAGGGATTCGAACCCCTAGGGGTATCTTCTTGTTTTGAAATGGTCATCCGAGTCTCGCCTGATTGACATGGGATCAGATGCCGTCCCCTCCGGCTTCCCTCCTGAAGTGTGGCCCAAGTTGGCCGCAGCCCGAAACGGGTTCGAACTCGAAGGTTTTGGGTGGGCGACTTGAGCCCCCTGCACGAACGGGCCAGCGAAGACGACAATCGTTGGGCGGGAAGTCAGAATTCGCATAATTCTATTGCTTAAATATTACAAATATGCTTAACAATCTAGACAAGGCTTGAGAAGCCAGGGCAGAGTGTCGAGATCCGACCAGCCGTTGTACAGGCCCCTCAGAGTCTATGCCTTCGACCCAACTCTAGGTCGCACCCTGGGAAACTACATGACTGTCAATGTTCCCTTCGAAGATCTGGACAAAGGGCCGATCGGCCAATACCTGGAGATCATCGACTACGACGCTAGCAACGATTGCTACTATCCACCCGTCGACTTGAATCAGCGGAGCATTCTGCTCGAGGACGGCCTAGCCCCGGACGAGTCGAACCCGCAGTTCCATCAGCAAATGGTCTACGCAGTGGCAAGCGAGACAATAAGGCGCTTTGAACATGCGCTTGGTCGTCGAGTTAGGTGGGCCTTCGGCAGACACTCCAAGCACAAGCGACTGCGAATCCTCCCGCACGCGATGCTGGAAGCGAACGCATTTTACTCCGAAGAGCTGGCCGCCCTCGTCTTCGGCTATTTCGCAGCGACAGAGGAGGACGAAGGACTCAACCTCCCTGGTCAGACCGTGTTCACCTGCCTGTCTCACGACATAATTGCTCACGAAACGACGCATGCACTTGTTCACAGTCAGCGTAGTTTCTTGACCGAGCCAACAGGGCCCGACGCCCCCGCGTTTCACGAGGCGTTCGCTGACATGGTCGCTCTCTTCCAGCATTTTTCCTACAAAGACGCTCTTCTCGAGACGATCCAGCGGACAGGCGGGAGGATTTATCGAACGGACCTCCCCGCGGAAAGCACGTCTGGTCCCGGAGGACCTCTGCTACAGTCCGAACTTACGGGTGATAATCCAATCGTAGGACTCGCACGACAATTCGGCTACGCAGTGGGCCTCAGGAAGAGCTTGCGCGCCGCTCTAGGTACGCCACCGAACACGAGGGAGCTTGAAAAGTACTCCGAACCTCACAGACGAGGGTCCATCCTTGTGGCAGCGATCTTCGACGCGTATTTCAGCGCCTATGTTCGACGAATCTCGGACTTGATGCGAATCTCGCAGGCGGCCGGAATGCAGCTGTCGTCGGGTAATTTGCACCCTGACTTGGCGAACAGACTGGCGGAAACGGCGGCGAAGACCGCCGGGCACTTCCTCAACATCTGCATTAGAGCACTGGACTATTGTCCGCCAGTGGATATCACGTTCGGAGACTTCCTCCGCGCCATGATCACGGCTGACTACGACATGGTACCTGATGATGAGCACGAGTATCGAACCGCCGTTATCCATGCATTCCGCTCCCGAGGGATTGTTCCTGGAGGAGCCGCCTCGTACTCAGAGGAATCATTGCTGTGGCAGCCTCCAGAAGTAGGCGCTAATCGAGTCCCCCCCGTGTGCTCGGGCTTGGATTTCGACGTCTGGAAATCCGAAAGCGCAGGTCAAGAGCAGGCTCGCGAAGAGAACAACGCCAAAGTGCTCCACTCGTTTGCAGATGACAACCGCACCCTGCTCCATCTCTCGCCAAGCTTACCGATTGAAACACACACTTTCCACGTGGTGAATCGCGTCAGTGTCGATGGCAAGATTCTCGCTGATGTTGTGACGGAGCTGATACAGCGAAGAGCCGTCCTGACCGACCCAGATGACCCGGACTCGCCGAAGTTCAATTTCCTTGGTGGCACGACGCTAATCTTGGCCAAGAGTGGCGAACTACGTTACGCGGTCTACAAACCTGTGGGCGAAGAAAAAGACGATGCCGATAACGCGCGGCTCAAGCGACAACGTGATTATCTAACTAGTAGCGAGGCCGACATCAGCTCGGCCGCCTATGCAACTCCCGAGGAATTGCAGCAGCGTCTAAAGAATTTCGCTGCGATTCACAGAGGGTATTAGCATGGCAGGCAGTAGTACGGCTCTGAAAACTTCCCCGGTGGCCACGGGATCCGTTTCCTCTCTCGCCCTCAAGGGAAGCATCGTCGGGACGAGCAGGGGGACCCTCAGAATCAGGATGTACCGCGTAGGTTTCGGCGACTGCTTCCTGATTTCTTTTCCCCTGACCAAGGGAAGCATGGCCGGAGAGCCATACGCGCACGTTCTGGTGGACTGCGGAGTCCATTCAAGCGGCGATATCGGAACCCTAGGCAAGGTTGTGGATGACGTTGCCACTGTCACGAACAAGAAGCTAGAGCTAGTCGTCGTCACCCATGCGCATCAAGACCATGTCGCGGGCTTCGACAGGTTCGCGAGCAAATTCAAGGCATTCGACGTGCGTAGTGTCTGGCTGCCGTGGACCTGGGATCCGAACAACCCTCAGGCGGCAGGTCTCCAGGAAAAGCACCAAGCGCTGACAGCGCGACTAGCTCAGGACTTGCAAGCTGCTGCCGCCGCCGACCCGAACGCAGTAAACGCAGTCGAGAACTTGAAGGGGAACGAGCACGCGATCGCGCTGCTGAAGTCCGGATTTGAAGGTAAGGCGAAAGTTTCGTACATGAAAGCCGGCCAAGCACTGACTGGTCCCAAAGACGTCCCAATTCCCGACCTTTCAGTCAAGATCTTAGGACCGCCCCAATCGGAAGAGTTCCTGGCGAAGATGGACCCTCCAGCAAGCGAGCACTACTTGCGATTGGGCCCCGACCAACAGACCTCTGGCGCCCTCCAACCCTTCACGAAAAAATGGAGGCTCGAAAAGCCCCCGGACGAGCTGATTCGATCACTATTCGCCGAAGACGACAGAGAGCTGCTCCAAAGGGTCGCCACCTCGCCCCTCAACGAGTTGGCGTTTGCCCTCGACCAGGTGAGGAACAACGAGAGCCTGGTCGTCCTGTTTGTCTTCCGAGGTCAGTATCTCCTCTTTCCCGGCGACGCCCAATACGGCAACTGGTTGTGGTGGTTGGAGAACTTGCACCCGGAAAGCATCTTGCCTGGAATTACCTTCTTCAAGGTTGCCCACCATGGCAGTGTCAACGCGACACCCAAGAAAGCCCTTGAGAATATGAGCGCCGGGAAGTTCGCCTCGATGGTCTCTACCCAAAGCGTGCCATGGCCATCGATTCCTTGCGTTCCACTGATGACGGCAATTGGCAAGAAATCCAAGTCGAATATTGTGCGGAGCGATTGGGTCAAACCCAGTGGTCTCCCCAAGCCCATGGCTGACGCTACCCCGCCTATTCCCCCTAAACTTCCCAAAGGATTCAGCAAGGGTGACTTCTGGTTCGACTATCTGGTTCAAGTCTGACCGACTGGCGCGCTCCTTCGGCTGCCGGGGAGTGAACTGGCTTCACACGGGGTGTGGTCAGCCTATCTTCACTGCAGTTCGTGGCTCGGCATTGATCACGGACGCCTCGCTTCTTCTGAGGCCGACCGTTGAGAGTGACTAGCGGGCTCTGGGGGCCTCGAACAGGGTGCGATCGCCGGGATCATGGCACAATAAGCTGCGTTGAGGAATTCGAAGTCGGAGTGGAGGCAGCGGCTTTTCCATCCCATCCGGGGGCCGATCCCTCTGGGCCGGCACTCCGTGCGCGATACACTGGCCCAGCGTGGGATTCAGGATTCTTGGCACTCATCGAGGCTGCTTCCTCTGTACAAGGTCCGCGATTCATGCTGCATGGCCTCCCAGCCGAATCGGAGGAGTGATGATCATCTTCAACCCATCCTCAAGACGTCCTTCATCTTGGATTTGCTCGCTACGCGATGGAGGACCCATCTCTGTTGTTCAGCAAACAACCGGATTCATTTCGTCCACGGAACGCGCTTTACACGAGATTTGCGAATGATTAATAAGTCGTGAAAATCATTTTTCGATGAAGATGAAGTTCCTCTTCGTAACGTACGAAGCTCTCTCTGCGGACCTTGCATGGCAATTGAAGAAGGAAGGGCACGATGTGAAGTTCTACTGCCACGACCTACCGGAGAAGGATGTCGGCAATGGTTTCTTCGACAAGGTGGACGAATGGGAACCTCACAAGGACTGGGCGGACGTGATAGTCCTCGACGACATCGGCTTCGGCTCGAAGGCGGAGCAGCTCAGGAACGAGGGGAGGCACGTCATTGGAGGTTCCGCCTACACAGACAAGCTCGAGCTCGACAGGGAGTTCGGCCAGGCTGAATTGAAGCAGGCAGGGGTCAACACGCTCCCGAGCTGGGACTTCACGTCGTTCGACGAGGCCGTGGCGTTCGTGAAGGCAAACCCCGAGAGGTACGTCATCAAGCCGAGCGGCAGTGCCCAGGACGAGAAGGAGCTGCTCTTCATCGGCCAGGAGGAGGACGGAAAGGACGTGATTCAGGTGCTCGAGCATTACGAGGCGAACTGGTCGAAGAAGATCAAAGAGTTTCAGATCCAGAAGTTCGCCGAGGGCGTGGAGGTAGCGGTGGGGGCTTTCTTCAACGGGAAGGACTTCGTCCGGCCAATCAACGTGAACTTCGAGCACAAGAGGCTCTTCCCGACGGAGCTCGGGCCGAGCACCGGAGAGATGGGATGCTACGACGACGAGACCGAGGTTCTTACGAACAATGGCTGGAAACTCTTTAGGGACCTTTCGGCATCGGACGAGATCTGCACACTGAACCCATCAACGCATGTCATCGAATACCAGAGGCCTTCTGCCATCGTTTCATTCAACCATCACAAAAGGCTAGTCTCAATCAGCAATAGGTCCATAGACATAATGGTCACGCTCGACCACAACATGTACGTAGAATCTCAGCAAGATGCCAAGAAGAAGAGAAACAGATTCAAGTTTGTCAAGGCGAGGGACCTCCAGTCACAATCCCTCATCAAGAGAACGGGAACGTGGGTCGGCGTGGAACGTGCGACTTTCACCCTCCCGTCAGTAGCTTTGGGCCATTACGAGGGAAGGCAGGTGGTTCTCCAAGAGACGGGACCCCTCGAAATCCCCATGGACACGTGGCTGGCGTTCTTCGGCGTATGGCTGGCTGACGGGTATGCTTCGGACAGGACTGGAAGCTTCAGAATAGGAATCGCTCAGAAGCAAGGCTACAAGTCCGAGAAGATTGCTCGTTTGCTGACCCGTTTCCCGTTGGATTTCGCCGCTAGGAAGGGTGAATTCCTGTGTTACAGCAAACAACTCGGTTCCTACCTCGCGCAATTCGGCGGCGCACTGGAGAAGTTCGTCCCCGATTTCATCAAGCAACTGAGCCCGCGACAGATTGCTACCTTCCTCGAATGGTTCTCACTGGGAGATGGCACGAATATGAGAAACGGCTATCGGATCTTCTACACGTCGTCAAAGCGGCTCGCTGACGATATCCAAGAGACATTATTGAAAGTCGGGAGGCTTGGCATCGTCAAGACACGACAGCGACCCGGAAGGAGATGGATTGTTGACCACTATGCGGATGCGTCGCGAGCCCAGTATGAGGTCATTGAAAGAGTCAAGAAAGCTAATTCCTGGATAGACGCGAGGGATGTCACAGTCGTTAGCTACGCCGGAACCGTCCACTGTGCAACTGTTGAGAATCATGTGATGTACGTGCGAAGGAACGGGAAGCCCTACTGGTGCGGCAACACCTCGATCTACTGGGCGCGGAGCAACCCAGTCTTCGAGAGCACGCTCCTCAAGATGAAGGACAAGCTCGCAGCGAGCAGGTATGTAGGTTACATCGACATCAACTGCATAGTGAACACCAAGGGAATCTGGCCCCTCGAATTTACATCGAGGTTCGGGTACCCTACCATCAGCATCCACATGGAAGGCATCACGAGCGAATGGGGGGCGTTCCTGTTTGACCTGGCACAAGGCAAGGAGGCACAGCTGAAGACGAAGAAGGGTTACCAGGTCGGGGTGGTGGTCTGCATTCCCCCCTGGCCTTTCCAGGACGACAAGGCGTTCAGGAAGTACTCTGAGGGCGCGACGATACTCTTCCGCAGACAGAGTCTTGACGGCATCCACATCGGAGAGGTGAAGCTGGAGGAAGGGGACTGGCACATAGCAGGAAACTCGGGGTATGCCTTGGTTGTCACCGGGTCTGGCGCGACGATGTCGGACGCGATCAGGCAGGCGTATCAGAACGTGAGGAATGTGATGATACCGAACATGTTCTACAGGACGGACATAGGCCAACGCTGGACACACGACAGCGACAAGCTGCTGAGCTGGGGCTATCTCTAGCCTTGGACTTCGAGCCAAGCTTCGAGGTCTTTCATGACGTCACGTAGGTCGTTGTACGTCCTGCGTCCCAGAGCCTGGTCGAGGAAGAATGACAGCTCCCATCCCTCGACTTTCTTTCCGTTTACAGCAGAAAGGATCCTCGACCTGCTCGCCGGATAGGCAACCTCATTCAGGGAGCTCGAGACCGCGGCTGTGAGGCTGCTCACCTTGCACCAAGCCAAAGCTATCTGGCAGTCCTCCGTTCTTTGATGAAGTGATAGGGGACGAAGATGAGCAGCAGGACCTGGGCGAGCGTGCCAAGGATGAAAGTCGCTGAGGGCAGCAGGACTCCGTTCTCGATGAAAGTGTAGTGGGCTGATTCGGGGAGCGAGGAAAATAGGGCGAGGATTGCGAGCACGAAGGCCATGTAGTAGGAAACCTTCGGGTTCGTGAATGTCAGAATGCTGTCGATAACGAAGAGGACCCATCCTATCGCAACGAAGTCGAAGACGTTCGCGGGAAGGACTCCGTAGACCTGCGCCAAGAACACAACCCCGAGGACTGTCGAGAAGATGACAAGGTACTGGACAATACGGCCCGTGGCGGGCATGAAACTGCGCCAGTTCATGTCCTATATGAGAGTATTCGACAGGCTGTCGCTGCCGACAGTTTCGGATTGTGAGTCCCCTAGTCGTGCTTCCTTCTGCTGCCGCCAGATGAAGCTGTGACCCTGGACTGCTTGGAGGAGAGCATCCTCTTCATCTTTGGGCCCATTGCGTCGGAGACAGAAGCGAGGTTGTAGCCAGTCTCGGTGAATGAGTGCCTGTCCTTGGGAGTGTAGACCTCCACGGAGACTTCGTAGCGGGCGTGGGACTTTGCGGGCTTCTTGGACTTCACGACAGCCCTGATCTCCTCAACGTAGGGGAATGCCTTGGCCAGCTCGCCCGAGAGCCTCTCGAACTTCAGCTTTGCCTCGGATGCCTCGATTGGCTCTTCGGGAAGCCCAACGATGTAGAAAGGAGGGGTCTCCCTATCTTTGGGTGCCAACTCGACTAGAGTCGGGCCCGTTGAGCGCGGTTATTATGGATTCTGCGGTCCTTCGCGCCATCGCCATTATCGTGATCATGGGGTTGACTGCAGGGGTCGTGGGGAAGACGCACGCGTCTCCGATGTAGAGGCTCTTGACGGAATGCAACTCCCCGCTGGGGGATGTCGGTCCTTTAGAAGGGTCGGAGCTCATCCTGCATGACCCCATCAGGTGGGCGCTGAATAGCATCAGTCTGTTGGAATCGATTCCCTCCGCCTTGACCCCGTCGCAGAACCTGTCCAGCTCCTGGGGGGTGACCGGCTTCGTCCCGTTTCCTGCAGTCACAGGCTTGTTGTGCGTCGTCCAGACCTGCAGCGCGCCAGCAGCAGCGAGTATCCTCGCCGTCTCTTCCATGCCGCGCACAAGCATGTCCTTGTCCTTCTGCTCGAGCTGGTAGTCCACGACCGGATACCCTGCACCGTCCACAGACACGACGCCCCAGCTTCGCTCCCTCAGAAGGACGATCGAGTCCGCGGACCTGGCGTAGTACTGCCTCATGAAGTCCTTGTGCTGCCTGCCGTCGACCCAAGGGGTCCCCAGTGCGAAGAGGCCGGGGTGTGCTGGGGCGGCCTCCACCCAGAAACCATGGTACGCCCCGTCCAGGTTGATGAACCTCCACACAGCGACGGTCTGGGGGGGACCAGCCCAAGCGGAGACCGCCTTCGGATACAGCCCTGACACCGCGACGGTCGGGTCGAGCCGCAGGTACTTGCCAACGTTCCCGTCCTTCACCCCCGAACGAAGGAGCAGGGCGGGCGTCTCTATTCCGCCACACGCCGCCACGACCGCTCTGGCATTCACTTCGACGTTCAAGCTCTTCCCGCCCGATGTGCACGTCGCGACGACGCCTTTCGCCGCCCCTGCCTCGACTACCACGCGGTCGACCCGGGTGTCGAAGAGGAACCTCGCCCCTCTCCTGAAGGCGGACGGCAGGTAGTTCATGGAGGTCGACTGCTTGCATGCGTATGTGCAACCGTAGGTGCAGTAGTCGCACCTTTGCTGGCAGCCGACAGCGTTTCTCTGGATGACCTCGTAATCAACCCCCTCCCTGAATCCCAACGCCTTGCATCCGTCCCAGAGGGCTTGGTTGTTCCCGTTCCTTTGACTCTCCGCATCGTTGACCTTGAGAGCTGACCAGACGTCGGAGACATAGGCCGCGAAGCGCTTGCCCATCAGCCCGTGAATCCCGAATGCCGATTCCCACTCCTGAAGGACGGTCCAGGGGGGCTTCAGGCATGTGTTCCAGTTGACGGCCGTGCCACCTCCTACGCCCCGACCCGCCAGCAGCACGAACGAGAGGTCCTTGGTCGCGGCAGTGCCGCTCTGCTGGAACAGCTTCTGCATCATCGTGAACTCGCTCCGCTTGTACGTCTCCGAAGTCTCGTAGGGCCCCTGTTCGATGACAAGTACGGACAAGCCCGCCTCGGATAGTCTGTCGGCGATTACGCTTCCACCCGCACCCGACCCGACGATGCAGACATCGCACTCCAACCTCGTTTCGTCCTCAAGCCTCAGGGGCGTGATCCGAAGATCGTCGGGCGTAGGAACAGCGGGTGAGTCGCTCGGCAAAGGATAACCGATGTCTGCCCAATTGGGATTGACCCCGTTCGCGTCTGACATGCTGTATGCGAGGAAGCAGGTTAGGCGCTTGAGCGCTTGAAATGCCGTCCTCTTCAGCCCGATGCGGCTATCCCTCCATGACTGGAGGTAGCTCTGCCGTTCTGCTGCGTCCAACTCCGAGAACTTTGACCTCGACCCCGTGAGGAAGAGGTTGTTCACTGTGCTTTCAAACGTCCTCAGCATCCTCGCGAAGTCTTCTGCGTTGCCAGGCTGAAGGGTGTGTTCGATGGTGTCGGCGAGGACCTGGTCGATGCCAAGGTCAGATGCCTTTCGCCTGTAGAACGGGTCAGGGTCGTCTATCTGAGGGAAGATCGTGTCGCAGACCGCGCGGAGGGTCGTGCGCTCTTCCGGTGTCAGCTTCATCGGTGCCAGTTTGGCTATGGTTCTAATTAAGGCCTACAAGCGAAGGACTCTTGGCAGCGACGGGAGCGAGTCTATCACGATGTCGGCACCCTCTTCCCTGAGCTTCTGGGCCGTGTAGTTGCCAGTTGCCACGGACACAACCTTGAGGCCCGCCTCCTTCGCTGCAATGATGTCGTACAAGCTGTCGCCAACATAGTACAGGCTCTCCTTGGGCAACGAGAACATGGAGACGGCCCTGTGTATGCCTTCAGGACTCGGCTTCATTTCGTCGACGTCCTCCCTAGTGAGGACGAAGTCGAAGAACTCTGCTAGGGAGTATCGATTCAGGACCTCCTCGGCTGACTTCCTTCCGCTGTTTGTGAGAACACCGAGCTTCGCAGATCGGCTCCTCAGAAACCTAAGCGTCTCAACCGTGCCCGGAAAAAGGGAAGCATTCATGCTGCTCTCCATCTCGAACCTGTCGAGGATGGAGTAGAGCCTCTGCTTGAGGGACGGGTAGTCGGTCCTGACCTTCCCCGCGACGACCTGGCCCCTTGCCGCGTCCATTATTCGCTGAGTGGGAGAGGACAGCGTGAGGTCCGAAGTATCGAACCCATCCTTGGTGAGCTCTGCAATCAGCTCCCGCCTCGTGCCTCGGACGTCGAACCTGAACGTCACTAGCGTACCATCGATGTCGAAGATGAGGCCGAGGGACATTTCGGTCTAGACCTTTCTCTTCGAGAAGAGAATCAGAATGGCGACGCCCGCTATCCCGACGGCAACAGCGAGGATTGCGAATGCGTCGAGAGTATCTGGTGGGAGCATCAGGATGGACAAGTTTGGAATGCCGGGCTTCGCCTTCGTATTTATCCATTGTAGCGAAAAGTCATGGCAATTGAAACCGTTAAGTAAGTTGACCAGCTTCTTTCATATGGATGGCTGTCCGAATAACTTGCTACGGCGGGGTGGCCGAAATCGGCGGCAACAAGTTCCTGCTTGAGGACAAGGACACCAAGGTCCTGCTCGACTTCGGCACGGGTTTCTCCGAGGGCTCCGAATACTTCAACGGCATGATCAAGCCTAGAGGTGTGAACGGGGCGGGGGACCTCTTCGAGTTCGGGCTCTTACCCGAGATTCAGGGCCTTTACTCCGAGGAAGCGCTCCAGAACACTGAGCTGAAGCACAAGGAACCCGACGTGGCCGCGGTAATCCTCAGTCACTACCACTGGGACCACATGGGCAGAATACCGCACATTGACCGGGAGATACCTGTTTACTGCGGCGAGACCACTGAACTCATCGCGGAGGCGTACAGCAGGGCCGGAGGTTCTCCGCTCGACGGACACAAGCTGAAGACATTCAGAACGGGCGACAGGTTCCGAGTAGGGCCGATGGAGTTCGTCCCAGTCCATGTGGACCACTCGATACCAGGCGCGTATGGGTTCGTGATTCATACATCCGAGGGCGCCGTCGCCTACACCGGCGACTTCCGATTTCACGGCCGCGCAGGCTCAATGACAGGTGACTTCGTGAAGGCGGCAAAGGAGGCCGAGCCCCAAGTGCTGCTCAGCGAGGGGACGAGGGTCAACGAAGACGACACTAAGAGAGCGATGAGCGAGGAGGACGTGCTGAACGAGACGCTGAATGTGGTCGGGTCGAGCAGGAGGCTCGTCCTCTCCTCGTTCAAGGGGAACGACGTCGACAGGATAAACACGTTCAGCGAGGCTGCAGAGAAGACGGGCAGGCGACTGTTGGTCTCGATGAAGACTGCTCTCCTCTTGGAGATGCTGAGCAGAGACAGCGGCATAGAAGTGCCGAAGGTGGGAAAGGACGTGCTGGTCTACGTTAAGAGGAAGAGGAGCGGAAAGATAGACGATAAGGACTACTTGAAGTGGGAGAGGCCCTTCCTCAACCACGGCTCCACGGCGGAGGACGTCCACCGCGAGCAAGGGAAGCTCTTCCTTCATCTCGAAACGTGGAACCTTCCTGAGGTAATCGATATCAAGCCAGAGAGGGGAGGCGTCTATGTCCATTCTTCGACTGAAGCCTTCAACGAGGAAGGAGAAAGGGAGGAAGACCTGGTCAAGAACTGGGTGGACCATCTCGGCTTCAGCTACCATCAGATTCACGCGTCGGGACACGCGCCGATGACCGGAGTCAAGGAGCTGGTGGTCGAAATCGGAGCCAGGAAGGTGGTCCCGATCCACACAGAGCACCCCGAGATGTTCCGAGGCTTCCGCGGTGGCAGGGTTGAGCTTCCAGTACTCGGGAAACCCCTAGCAGTCAGCGGGAACTAACGCGCCAAAGAAGCCGAGGCCCGGGGAGGGGAAAACGCAGAAATAACTACCGACGAGCACACGCCGCGTTGAAGCTCGAAGAAGCGAAGCAGCTGGCCGAGAAGGCTGTCTCGCGTGCCGCGTCGGCAGGCGCGTCCTACGCAGAGGCGAGGGTCCAAGAGACCCGTGGGCGGGAGTTCCTACTCAAGAACGGAGAGCCTCAGCCTTCTTACTTCGCTGAAAGCTTCGGCATTGGCCTGAGGGTGCTGTGCAAGGGCGCACTCGGCTTCACGGCCACGAACAGGTTCGACAGGGCATCCGTGAACGAGATGAGCCTGAAGGCGGTGAAGCTGGCGCGCGCCTCCGCCTCAATCCTGAAGAAGCCGATAGTCTTCGACTCATCCAAGGCAGTCAAGAGAAAGTGGGCTGCGGAGGAGAAAGAAAAGGTGGAGAACGGAAACGCAGCGTGGCTCAGGGGGGTCCTCGAGGAGATAGAGTCAAGGATCGCAGACGGCAGGGCAGGAGTGGCGATTCCCGGGAGAATTCTCGGGCTCGGCGTCGACCTAGAAGAGAGGTACTACGTGAACAGCGACGGCGCGAGGGTCCAGAGCAGACTGCCGCGAGTCTCGTTCTTCGGTTCGCTCACGGCCTCGGAAGGAGGCGAGATGGCCCAGAGGTCCATCCAGGAAGGTGAGAGCGGTGGCCTCGAGGTGGTGAAACGGGTCGGGTTGGTGGAGAGGGTCGAGGAGGAGGCGAAGGTCCTGGGCAAGGTCATCAGGACTACCGCGAAGCCTCCGACCGACACGATAGACGTGATACTGAGCTCCGAACTGTCCGGGATTGCGGCTCACGAATCGGTGGGTCATCCCCAGGAAGCGGACCGGGTCCTGGGCAGGGAGGGTGCGCAGGCGGGAGAGTCGTACCTGAAGCGGGACAGCCTAGGAATGAGGGTCGGCAGCAAGGAGGCGAACATCAGCGACGACCCGACGCTCCTGCACTCTAACGGGTTCACGCCGGTCGACGACGAGGGAGTGGAGGCGAAGAAGCGGATGCTAATCAAGGATGGAGTGATCAACGAGTACCTTCACAACAGGTACACTGCGGCCGAGTTCGGATTGAGCAGCAACGGAGCGTCTAGGTCCGTGGCCTTCGACAGGGAGCCGATAATCAGGATGTCGAATACCTTCGTGGAACCCGGGAACTACTCGTTTGAGGAGCTTGTCAAGGAGGTGAAGCACGGCATCTTCTTCAAGTCGTTCACCGAATGGAACATAGACGACAAGAGGCTCAACCAGAGATACGTGGCGCTGGAGGCGTACCTCATAGTGGCTGGCGAGATGAAGGGCTTGGTGAAGGCGCCTGTCCTTGAGATAACCACTCCAAGACTGTGGAGTAGCGTGAAAGCACGGAGCAGGAACATGGACTTCGAGGCAGCAACCTGTGGCAAGGGAGACCCACAGCAGGGAGCACCGGTATGGACTGGTGGCCCGGAGACGCTGCTAGCCGGAATCAAGCTGGGGGCGAGGTAGGAATGGACCCTGCAAGGCTGAACGAGGTCGCCGTCGCGGCGGCGAAGAGGCTGGGCGCTGACGACGCCGTGGCCCTCACGGTCAACAACTTGGAGAAGATGGTGAGGTTCGCGAACAACTCAGCCACGGTGATCAAGGGGATAGACGAAATGGAGCTGACGGTCTACCTGGCGAAGGGAAAGAGGAGGGCGATAGCCTCCACCTCCAACCCCCTAGAGTCCAACGTCAAGAGGTTCGTGGGAGACCTGTTCGCCTCCCTGAAGGGGCTAACGGTCTCCGACTACGTCCCGCTGCCGAGCAAGGCAATGAAGTACAGGCCGAACCGCGAGAGGTACGACAGGAAGATACAGAACCTGGGCGAGAAGCTGCCCGACCTCGCAGCGCGCGCGATCAATGCCTCCCTCAAGGCAGGGGCGAAGAGGTCAGCTGGAGTGATAGAGGCTTCGGCAGTGGCCTATCACATTCTGACATCTACGGGGACCCAAGGTGCAGACGCCAGGACTTCGATCACCCTGAACATCAGGTCATTCTCTGAGAACGACGCAAGTGGACACGGCCTTTCGTGCTCCGCAGACATGGCGGGGTTCGACCCAGAGGAGGCGGGCAAGAGGGCTGGCGAGGCGGCCAAGGAGATGGTCGACGCCTCCGAGCCAGAGCCGGGAACGTACGACGTGCTCCTGAGCCCCGCAGTGGCGTCCAACCTCATCGAGTCTGTCGCCTCGGCTGCGTCCGCCTTCTCCGTTGACGCGGGAATCTCGTATCTTGCGGACAAGGTCGGCAAGACGGTCGCATCGGAGCATCTCTCTCTGACGGACCACGGGCACACCAGGGGAGCTCTCGGAGGAAGGTCGTTCGACGACGAGGGTATGCCGACGCGGTCGACGAAACTGATCGACTCGGGCGTGCTCAAAGGCTACCTCCACAACCTGACGACAGCGAAGAAGTGGAAGACCGAGACGACGGGGAACGCCGGATTCGTGACCCCCCACGCCTGGAACCTCGAGGTCGGAAGGGGTGACGCCAAGTACGCCGAGATGGTGAGGGAGATGAAGAGGGGGATAGTACTGACGAGCAACTGGTACACCAGGTTCAAGAACTACAGGACTGGAGAGTTCTCCACCGTCCCTAGAGACGGAGCCTACCTTGTTGAAGGTGGTGAGGTGGTGAAGTCGCTAAAGGGGATGCGGCTCAGCGACGACCTGCTGAGGATGTTCTCCTCTGCCAGGATGCTCTCGCGCAACAGGGAATGGGTGGAGTGGTGGGAGGTAGGCACGCCTACGCTCTGCCCGTGGATACTCGTCGAAGGGACGAAGATCACAAGGGCGTACGAGTAGCCTTATATGTCAATATTAACACGGTATTAATATGGTCAAGGCTATAGTCGAGATAGACATTGAAGCGAACAAAGTGATCAACGTTCTCAAGGCTCAGTACGGCTTGAAGGACAAGTCCCAGGCGATAAACGAGATGGCCAAGCAATACAAGGAGCTCGTGCTTGAATCCGGAGTCAGGCCGGAGTACCTCAAGAGGCTGAAGAAGATCCGAGAAGAACCGATAATAAGAGTCGGCGGCATCGACGATTTCAAGAAGAGATACGGTTCGAAGTGAATGTATGCTCTCGAGACGAGGGAGCACGTTGACAGGGTTTTCAGAAAGTTAGCCAGAAAAAATCCGGAGCAGATGGGGATGATAACAAAGAAGATTCAGGAGATACTGGAAGACCCACACAGGTTCAAGCCGATGCATTTTCCTCTAGCGGGCATGAGAAGGGTGCATTTCGGCAACTTCGTCCTCCTGTTTTCAATCGACGAGCAGAGAATGACGGTCATTCTTGAAGACTACGAGCACCACGACAAGATATACAGGACAAAGTGAATTCTCTTTTTGTTCACACCCAATGAATCTTGTTGACTGAGGTACTCACTCGTCTGAGGACTGTTCGTTCGGAATCTATTCGAGTGCAACCAAGTATCAATGTCGGCAAGCGAGACACAAGTCCGGGACTCCCAACTGGCTTCTAGAGTAGAGCAAGAATCATGGCCAGAATAGAACGTGCAGACGAAAGCCAACCAGTTGAGAAGTCTTTGACAAGCTTTTGGCCGAGGAGAGTAGGCAAGGAAGCGAGGTCAGCGAGTGGATGAGGGGAAACGAAGGCGCGTGAATGGCTACTTCACGAGCGGAACAGACTGCAGCGCACTCCTGATTGTGGCAGGGTCGGGCTCGTAGTCCGACAGGCTGTTGCTCAGCTTGTCGTCGTACGCCTTCAGGTCGAGAAGGCCGTGGCCGCTCAGGTTGAAGAGGATGACCTTCTCCTCGTTCCTATGCTTGCACTGCAACGCCAAGTCTATGGTCGCCTTCACGGCGTGATTGGTCTCGGGTGCTGGCACTATGCCTTCAGTCTGGGCGAACAGCATTCCCGCCTCCATTATTTCGTTTTGGGAGTATGCAACGCTCCTCATGTAGCCCTTGTCGATTAGCATGCACATCGACGGGGCCTTCCCATGGTACCTGAGACCGCCGGCGTGGATGGGTGGGCACTGATAGCTGTGGCCAACGGTGTACATCTTGATCAGCGGTGTCATCTCCCCGGTGTCTGCGTAGTCGTACCTGTACTCCCCCTTCGTTGTGGAGGGCACGGCCTTCGGCTCCACAGCCACGAACTCGGCTTCGCTCTTCCCGCGGAGCTTGTCGCGCATGAACGGATAGGAGAGGCCCGCGTAGTTACTCCCGCCCCCAATGCATCCGACGATATAGTCCGGCTCGAGGTCGAAGTCCTCGAGTTGCACCTTCGCCTCCTGGCCGATGACCGACTGGTGGGTCAGGACGTGGTTGAGGACGCTGCCCAGAGAGTACTTTGTGTTATCGTGGGTGACGCAGTCCTCGATTGCCTCGCTAATCGCTATCCCGAGACTCCCAGGGTGTCGCTTGTCCTTTGCGAGGAAGCCCTTGCCGACGTTCGTCTTGTCGCTCGGAGACGAGTGGACCTCGGCCCCGTACACTTCCATCAGGATGCGCCTGTAGGGTTTCTGGTCGAAGCTGCTTCGCGTCATGTAGACCGTGAGGTCGATGTCGAAGAGCGCGCACGCGAGCGCGAGGGCGCTCCCCCACTGTCCTGCGCCTGTCTCGGTCGTGAGTCGCTCCGTGCCCTCCTTCTTGTGATAGTACGCCTGAGCTATGGCGGTGTTGGGCTTGTGACTGCCGACGGGGTTGAGGTCCTCTCGCTTGAAGAAGATCTTCGCCGGCGTCTTGAGCTTCTGCTCGAGCCTTGTCGCACGGTAGAGCGGGGTGGGCCTGCCGAGCC
This sequence comes from Nitrososphaerales archaeon, assembly GCA_032906765.1. Lineage (NCBI taxonomy): Archaea > Thermoproteati > Nitrososphaerota > Nitrososphaeria > Nitrososphaerales > Nitrososphaerales archaeon. The sequence continues at coordinate 85,342 of JAJTZB010000002.1, read as the reverse complement.
TGATGTAGGCCTCGCGGACCTCCTCGGGGATGGGGATGAACTCCTCCGAGGAAACCTCCTGCATCACGCACTCCTTGGCGAAGAGGCGGAGCAAGGCCTCCGGAGAAACGGGTTTCAGCGTCTTGGGGTCGAGGGGAGGCGCAAGGGGCTCTGGCAAGTCGTGTTGAATGTTGTAGTAGCTTTTCGGGAGGTTGTCGGCGGAGAGGATGGACCTCAGTTGCTGCTGGCTCATGACACAAACCTACACTCTCTAGGGTAGATAGACATTCCTAGCCACTTCTGTACATTGACATCGACCTGCGGTTCGCGCTCGCGACACTGCTGTTGAGCAGCAGGTCCTCGTGGAGATGGCCACTTTCTGCTCATCTCTGTACACTTTGCCCTTGATTGGGAGTCAGGATCAGTTTGGACGCCCCTTGTTCCGCAAGCTGGTCCACGTTCCGCATCCTTGGTCCCAAAGCTCAATAATGGACACGTTCCGCCGAACCCCGTGGCCAATCCAAAGTCGCAGCCGTCGCACTTCGCAGGGAAGGGATACTGACGAAATGGAAGTGAATGCACCTTGGCTGGTACTTGGGCTCTGAGGTAAGGGTGCGCTGCCACGCCCGAATCACTTCGGACAGGAAACACGCACTCTCCCTCCCAAACCCAGCGTGATACTTTCGCATCACTGGGCTTTCACTCCTACGTCCTCCGTCCTCTTCTTGTGCATTGGATGGATTGATTTCGGCCGCCTAGTTTCTAGGCAGCTTACTGTGGCATGTCGCGCACAATGTCTGAAGGTTTTCGACTCGGTGCACGACGGTCGGGTCGAAGACCGTTCCTACGGGGACAGGTTCGATATGATGCGCCTGAAGGTTATCCTGACCGCCGCACCAAACACACCTCCATCCATCCCTCTCGAACGCCAAAAGGCGATTGGACAGATAGGTTTCGTCGTTGTATTCGGGCGCAATCGGTCGGACATTGGGCGCATCTATGATTGGGCCATTCTCCTCTGAGGCACTGGTTGCATGAGTGCCGCCGATGTATGGATTGCTGATTGACCTGTATCTCCAGACAAGTCGATGGTTCAACGTGGAGTGCATGCTTCCGAGGGAGGACATCCTGAAGAGTTCGGCCTTTACAGGCCCCCTCTGGAGGACTACCTCACCATTCGGACGCACTTGCGATAGGTATTTCCTGACACCTATCTGGTATTTCCTGCAATACCATTTACGAAATAGGCGTTCTGCCAGAAAGTCTCCTGTCTCGAATTGCTGGACTGAGTTGACCGCCCTGTAATAGTTGCCCCATCCTCTCAGAACACGGTTCATTGCTGCAATTTTCATTTGAGGGTCATCGTGGCGTGCGCTTGACCCTAGCATCGATTGCAGCTTGCCTTTGAGGCGGAGCAGGTTCTTTTGTGTTGGTCGTATCCTGACGCAGTTGTAGTGCTCGAATCGAACCCGACGGATATAGAATCCGAGGAAGTTGAATCCATCTTCCAGCCGCACTACGCGTGTCTTGTCTGTGGACAGGTTTAGCCTGAGCTTCTCCAAGAAGAAGCTCCGTATGCTGTCCATGATGGCGGTGGCCTGCTCCTGCGTGCCTTTCACGCTCAGGATGAAGTCATCCGCATACCTGAACAGCACACATCTGGCCTGTTCGTGTTTTCGTTGGTGCTCTCGCTTTGTAGGTTTGCCCCAGTTCTCATACCAGAACTGGTCGAACCCATTGAGATAGATATTGGCTAGTAATGGCGAAAGGACACCGCCCTGAGGCGTTCCCTTCTGGATTTGAAGTCGAATGCCCTTATCGATGACGGGTGCCTTGAGGAACCGACGAATCAGCCACAGAATTTTTGGGTCGGCTATCCTTTTCTGGATAGCTTCCATTAGGATTCCGTGGTCGATGTTGTCGAAACACCCTTCAATGTCTCCCTCTATGACCCACTCATACAGACGACTATCGTCCCCATACCGATACATGGGCAATATGCACTCCAGCGTGCTCCTCTCAGGTCTGAAGCCGTTGGAATTGGGTAGGAAGTCGGCCTCGAAGATTGGTTCTAATGCCATCTTCAAGACCATCTGCACCACCCTGTCCCTTATCGTCGGAATGCCTATCGGTCGCTCCCCTCCGCTTGCCTTCGGAATACATTTCCTAAGCACCGGTGAGGGGTGGTAGGTCAGTTGTTTCAGCCCCGCCCGCGGTTCATCGATAAATCTGGCTCTCGCGGATGGTTCGCGCAGGTCTGCCCCGCACATCCCGTCCACGCCTGAGGTCTTCGCGCCAGAGTTGTCTAGGACTGCATCAAGAGCCGAGTTGAGCCACTCTCGCTTCCAGAGTAGCGAATGCAGATTATGGAATTGCTTGTTCGGTCGTCTTGTTGCTGCTATGGCGAGCCCACTCTGGATGCGGAGAATGGCTCTGCCTTCGTCCTTGCGGACTACTGGATTCGGTGATTGCTCACCGAGCTTATCGTTTGAGCCCATTCTCTCACCTCCTTGTGTTTCGTGGACTGCATCCATCCTTTGCACAGTTCGGACTTCGGATTTCGGACTAGAGTCCTTCCCCACAGGTCGGTCATTAGCCGACTTTCAGGGTACTATGACTCCTCGGAGCCAATCCAGTCGAATCGGGCGCAGCTGCCCTAGTCATCTAGTAACTGGGAGTAGCAAGGTGGGCCTCAATGCTGTTGGATGGTTTGGGTTGGGCCTTGGGCCTATGTCGTTGCGTTGACCGTGATTTGCCAGTTCGCACCTACGGAGAGGACGGAAAGATAGTAGTTCGTCCCGGGAGTAAGGTTGTATGCATAGAGGACGAATGTTCCAACCTTGCCGCTGACCTGACCCTCCGAGGTTAGGATTGAGGAATTGGTTGCGTATAGTATCCACGCAACGCTAGCTAATGAAGGGTCATTGGCGGAGACTCGCACAGTGACCATCACGGCAGGCGTAGTTGCAGTAAATGGAGGGGTGTTGGCGATTCCTGAACCGCTGTAGTTGACCAAGGCTGCACCAGCCCTCAAGCTCGTCACTGTCACTGTAGTTGTTGAAAGAAAGCTACTGACTTGAGTCGAAGTGACTGTCTGCGTTTGAGTCGAAGTTTCTCCACGAGAACCCCCCGACCCAGCGGCTCCTATCAGTATTCCAACGATGAGGACTACCACGAGGGCTGCAATATTTCTGAAGCGGTGCGATTGCTTCTTTATTGGTGGTGTTGGTGCTTGCAAGCCCTTTCCCTGTTGTTTTGAGGTTTGATAGTTAAGCTTGTTGGGTTAGTGTATGCTTGTTTTATTGAGTTGATGACAGACTGAATTGGGTCTCACGTTCTGTAAGGAGCACATCTGCGGACGGATTTAGGCATCCACCAGTTATCGAGAGAACCCCGACACGCTGGTCGGTTCTCGCCTTCCTCAAAGAAGGGGATTTGACACACTTCATAGGGAACAAGTGTGTTGGCTCTCTATGTCACGCGCACCTCCTATCCTAGCTCATCGCGTGACGCTCCTACTACCTGTTGTGGATTTCTTATCGTTGCCATGTCCGTCCTAAGGTCGCCGACTCGAACGACTAGGCTTCGTCCTTATCGGCTGTCTATGTCTGGGGCTAGCCCCATGCTGGGCTCTGCTCAGAACCCAACACGCCAGACGGCTTTCACCTTCGGGAGTCCCAACCTCGCGGTCGAGGACGCCCAGCCCTACCTACTGCTTGCGCAGTCCTTCGGGCATTGCTCCATACAGCGGGCCTTGGCTGCCTTTCAGCAACCGAGGCTTTCGTGACGCGCCCCTACGTAGGTACAGACGCGATAGCATTGGCGGTCGTACTTCTTGTCGTTGGATTCTTCTTCACATATCTCGGGACGAGGCTGAGGAGCACGCTCGGGACCAATAGGCCCGGAAGGACGGCTGTCGTCCTCATGATAACAATCTGGGTTCTTTCATTGGTAGCTTTCTTCGTCGACGCGATAACCTATGGTTTGGCACTGGAGCAAGCGAACCTGGTCGCCGTCTACCAATCTTATCTGGCACCCAATCCAGTCAGCCCGCTTACTGACATATCCGCAGCGATATCTTTCGTCGTCATTTTGTACCTAGCCCGGAGTCACGGACTCAAGATTGCCTTGGTCAGCGCATTCGTCGGTGCGGCCGTAGGTCCGATGATATTCGAGCTTCCTTTCGACCTGATCGTCTTGAACAGGATATACCCTCCCATTCCTCCTTCGCCGATTCTGTTCAGGCTGCTCTTCTTCTTGCCTCTGTTTCTAGTGGAAATCTCAACGATGTCGTTGGTCACACTGTCTCCTCTGGCCAAGCTCTCTAGGTACACCCTGTTTTCTTTGGCGGGCATGTTCTTCATCTTCGCTGTATGGGCTTCGCTTGGTTTCTCCTATCCGTCCGACCCGATACCTACGGTACTCAACGACGTGTCAAAGGTGTTGAGTTTCGTTGTGGCAATCACGCTCTTCCTAGGCGACTGGATAGACAGGAGGACAGGGAATCGACTGTCGTTAGTACCAGTGGAATCGAAATAATCGCTGATTTGAATGACAAAGACAAACGTGTGGGCGCGCGCCGAGTCTCGTCAGTCCCTAATCCAAACTCCACACCGCTATCAACGAACCGAAGTAGAGCACGGCCAGCAGGCTGTGTACAATAGCCTGCACCGTCACTTTCGTACGAGGTCAGGCTCAGCCTGGACGACCCCATTCATGACTCGTCCGAGCTCCCCACACCGTAGTCCCAAAGCTCAATAACGCACATCGGTACCCGCGAGAACGTGTGGCCGGCGATAAGGAAGCAGTTCGACAGGCAAATCGTCCGAGCAGACATAGTCAAGAAGATGATAGAGTGTGGGATGCGAGTCTCTGAGGGGGGCGACACGAAGATCTACGTTGGGGACGTAGAAGTGGACTACTCGGCCGTGGCAAATGCGCTCGATGTTGACAGAAGAGTGGTCAAGCAGACTGTGGAGCAGATTAAGAAGAACGCCTTCCTGTACTCGATTTTCTCCAAGACAACCCCGCTCGGCTCGAGCGTGGTCAACGCTGTCTCCGCCCTCGGCTACACTGCTATCATTATCGAGGCCGACCCGCGCTCGCCTGGGGTGATGTCAGCGGTCACAGCAGTGCTGTCAAACCATGGGCTTGTTGTGAGACAGGCGCTAGCCGACGACCCGGACATGGTGCCCGACGCGAAGATGACGCTCGTGGTCGAGGGACACTTGCCCGGAGAGGCGATGGAGGAGCTCAACCAGCTCAAGAACGTCAAGAGCATAAAGATTCTGAAGTAGCTTGGCAAAGCGAAGGTACGACGCAGCCGTCATGCACGACTTCTTTGTCGACAGGCTCGTGCATACTCGCGACCTGCCGAGGTTGTTCGAACTGGCTTGGAGGAAGTGGAAGCGTGGAGGAGGCAGCATCCACGACATTGCAGAAGAAGACGTCAGCGGAGGGAACGCCGTGAACCTGGCCCACGCACTTGGGACGCTCGGTGCGAAGGTCCTCATTGTGACTCACAGCGACGAGGAGCATCGCCCGCAACTGCAGAAGGCGTTCAGGGGTCTGAAAGTCGAAGCGAGGGTCAAACCACTGCCCGCGGGGCTCACCGTCTCGTTCGAAGAGAGGGTCAACGTTATGGTCAGCTACTCGGGAGGGGCGGCCAAGTTCTCTCCTGCGCTGTTGACCGAGGGCGACTGGCGGGCCCTGCGGTCGTCCAGAATCGTCTGCTCCGCGAACTGGGCAGCGAACGACCAAGGCACAGAACTGCTCGTCGCGCTCAGGGAGAACCTCGGAGAGCGGGCGACTGTGCATCTTGGGACAGCAGACGTGACGGACAGGGAGGCGAGGTACAGGAAGCTCGTCGACCTAATGAAGAGGAAACGGCTCGCCGACTGGCTGAGTGTCAACGAGTTTGAGGCAGGCGCCACAGCCAGGGCTCTCGGGCTGAGCCCGGGAACCACCAAAAAGATGTGCGGGATGATATCGAGAGAGCTCGGGATCATGGTGGACTTGCACACTGAGTACTCTTCCTACACTAGCACCGACGGGAGCGTTGTCGAGCGGAAGACCCACCACGTGAGACCTAGGAGGTTGACTGGAGCTGGCGATGTCTGGGACGCAGCTTCAATCTTTGCAAACCTCCGCGGGATGGACGACGGGGACAGGCTGGAGTTCGCCAACACCGCGGCCAGGCTCTACGTCCAGGCCGAGCCGCTAAGGCCCCCCACCCTGAAAGAGGTCCGCGACGCGCTCGGCTGACTACTTCTCGAGCATCCGAGAGAAGGTCCACGCAACAGTGTTCAGTATCTCGTTCAGCCTCGCCTTCTCCCTGTAGTTCTCGATGATCAGCTTGCTGATGGCGCCGTCTGCCTCTTCCACGTCGAACCTCAGCTCCTGTCCCTTGCCAAGCTTCCGCGCGGAGACAAGTTCCTCGTCCTTGGTCTTCATCCCCTGAAGAATCTTCCCGAGAAGGAACGTCTTGAAGGGCGGCGTCCCCTGACGTAGATTCATCCCCTCCTTCGGCTCGATCGTCACACTGTCAACGGTTACGGAAGCTGTTGCCACCACTTGGCCGCCCTTGTCCCTTTTGAGTTCGCGTATCTCAGGAATCTCCCTGGCCTCCTCAATCATCTCGATGGCGGGACGGAATGTCGAGGCACGGAGCGTCGTGTCGACGTAGCCCAGAGTCTCCTCCAACCGCTCCATCTCCTCCTGGAGCTCAGCAATCCTGTTCTCGAGCCAGAGCTTCAGCTCTGCCGCCTTCTTCACGCCGTCGTCTGTAGCAGCCATGAGGGCACGGTCCCCGACACTCGCTAAAAGCTTTCGTCGGACTGAACGCGCCTCCCTCGGACCAGGCTGAAACTATTAAGCCCCAACTTGCGACTGGCGCGGGTTGCTCAGCGTCAGGAGGAGGACGTACCTCGTCGCTGGTGCGTCTCTCTTCGCAGCAATCTACTCGGTCCTCGGGCTGATCCCCGTCTCGCCGTATGTGGGTGTGAGCAGTTTCCTGACGTTCAGGGAGATTCTCAGCCCGCTAGCCGGGATGCTCTTCGGGCCAGTCGTCGGAGGCTTTTCAATGATACTCGGTGGGTTCATCGACTTCGGCCTTGGGAAACCGGTCATCTTCGACTTCCTGGACTTCGTGCCGGACCTCGCGGCCGCCGTCACAGCAGGCCTCTGCTTCACCGGGAGAAGAAAGGCGGCTGTTGCGCTCCCGGTCCTCCTTATGGCAGTCTATTCAGTCGACCCTCTCTCAGCGCCGTTTGTCAGTGTGGTCGGAGTCGAGGTGCCGTTCGTCTGGATGCACGCAGCGTCTGTCTTGGTTCTCTCAGTCGCTCTTCTGCTGCAGAGGAACGGGAAGATTGGGAAGCTCGGCCTACCCTTCGTTGCCGCCACTGTCTTCGCGTCTACGATGTGCGGGCACGTGGCCGGTAGCCTGCTCTACGAGAACATCCTGGTCAGGGTGAACCACGCAATCAGCCCACAGGTGGTGCAGGCTGCTTGGCCGTTCATCTTCTACGTCTACCCGGCCGAAAGAATCCTCTTCACTGTTTTGGGAACGGCGGTGTCGGTACCAGTTCTGAGGTCGCTGTCGCGGGCGAGGAGGGCTCAGCCTACAGTTGCTTAGCGATTCCCCGTGCGAGACAAAGAAGCGCCGATTGGTGCGCCCCTAACTTCCTTTGTTGGGCCGGTATGACTTCCATCTGGATTCCAGTTTGGGGTCGGCGAGCGTGGCTATCACGTAGTCGCCAAATTCACGAGCGGTGGCACCGTCAGGCCTCCCCGTCATCTTCAACCTGCTTTCGTACTGCGAACAGACGTCCAGTGCCCAGCTGAGTCTTCGACTCTTCTCCATCCATCCTATGTGCTCCAGCATCATGGCGGCCGCTCTGAGGAGGCTCAGTGGGTCGGCATACGGACCTCTGCCTTCGGTAATCATCCTCGGGGCTGAGCCGTGTATCGCTTCGAACATGGCGTATCTTGCCCCGATGTTGGCCGACCCGGCCGTCCCGACCCCCCCTTGTATCTCTGCGGCCTCGTCGGTGACAATGTCTCCGTAGAGGTTCGGAAGAACGACCACCTCGAATTCTCCCCTCCTCTTCTCGTCGATTAGTTTGGCCGTGAACGCGTCGATATACCAGGCGTCCCACGAAATCTCAGGAAAGTCCTTGGCCACCCGCCGTGCGGTTTCCAGAAAGAGTCCGTCGGTCGTCTTGATTACGTTCGCCTTTGTGACAACAGTGACCCTTCTCCTCCTCGTCTTCCTCGCGAATTCGAAGGAAAGACGGATGATTCTTTCTGCGCCAGGCCTCGTGATGACCTTGAAATCGACGGCAAGGTCTGGCGTCACCATCAGCCCCTTGCTGCCTAGCATATACTCTCCCTCGGTGTTCTCCCTGAAGAAGACCCAGTCGATGCCCTTCTCGGTGACCCGGACCGGTCGCACGTTGGCGAACAGGTCGAAGGCCCGCCTGAGAAAGATGTTCGCGCTCTCTATGTTGGGCATCCCGCTGCCCTCCTCGGGGGTCGTAGTGGGGCCCTTCAGCAGGACATGACACTTCCGCAGTTCAGTCAGGACGTCGTCAGGCACGGCCTTCATCTGTCTGATTCTGTTCTCTATCGTTAGGCCGCTAACCTCCCTGAGCTCGATCCGGCCGGAAGCGAGTTCATCCTTCAGCAGATTCTGCAGGACCCTCGTCGTCTCCTGTGCGATGATGGGGCCTATCCCGTCCCCGCCAATGACTCCGACTACAACCTTGCTGAGTTTGGAGTAGTCCAGCCATTCAACTTGCTCTTTGAGTTTCTTGACCCTTTCAACCTGCTCATGCAACAGCTTGCTGAAATGGCTCACTGCATCATCGTAGGAGGTCTCCTGAGAGCCCATGTCATTTCGAGCGCCCTGTAAGGACATTAAAGGATACCCCCATCAGCGGAAAGAACCGGTTCATCCAGATATCCTGAAACCTCTCAGGTTCCTGACCTTCACCGGCTCGACTGCTACCGAGTCCACCCTTGCCTTCGGTGGCCCTAGTCTCGCCCATTCCACCACCTTGTTGACAGAATCCTGCTCTCCCTCGAGGATTGCCTCCACCGACCCGTCGGTCATGTTCGTGACCCAGCCGTTGACCCCGGAAAGCTTGGCGACTTCGGCCATCGAGGCCCTGAAGAAGACGCCGTGGACGAGGCCACTAATCCTAACCTTGACCGCGACCTTCGACTGTCTCACCCCGGCACGAATATGTTGATGATTCCCTGCCTTATGAAGGAGACTGCGAGTGCAGCGATGAGGAGCGCCGTTATCCTCGTAAGCGCTCTGCTGCCGTTGTCTCCGAGGATCTTTAGGATCCACTCGCTTCTTGAGAGTATGAAATACGCGAGAACTATGTTGAGCGTGATGACGAGGAAGACTAGCAGCGGCCCGTAGGGTGGGTTGGCGAGTATGATCACAGTGGAGATCGCCCCCGGTCCAGCCAAGAGTGGCGTGGCAAGCGGAAACGCCGCTATTTCGGCCACGTTGGCGCTCCTCGGCTCACCGTCCTCCCTGCCTCTGAGGTGGTCGAAGGCAACAGCGAAGAGGACTACGCCTCCAGCTATGCGGAAGTCGTTGATGGTTATTCCGAGCGCCTGAAAGATTAACCATCCCACATAGGCGAAGACGTAGAGGATTATCGCAGCGAAGATGACCGACTGTCTCACTATCTGCCTCCTCTGGCCGGAGGTTTGGTTAGTTAGAGCGAAGAAGATGGGCACGGTGCCAATCGGGTCTAGGATAGCGAAGAGGAGGACGACCGACTGTGCGAACAGTACGATGTCGAAGGCAAAGAAGGATGAGATGAGGGACATTCCTTCCCGCCTGCACGTTGGCGACAAAGGGATAAATACGCTCCGAGCACCAAAACTCCTGTGGCCCAGGCGCAGGTTGACAACGCAGAGCTGCAAGAGAAGCTTTCAAAGATAATCGACCCAGAGCTCGGCAGGCCCATAACCGAGATGAAGCTGATTGACAGGCTGGGCGTCAACGGCGGGTCGGTCGAGATTGATTTTCACCTGACCACCCCGTTCTGCCCTCCAGTTTTCGCTCTGAAGATAGCAAGCGACATCAAATCAGCCGCCCTTACGACTAAGGGGGTCACTGAGGCGAAGGTCACGCTGAGGGGACACTATCTTGCCGAAGCGGTGAACAAGCAGGTAAACAAACCGCCTCAGCCCGTCGGCTGATTTAGGGAGAACCACATGGGCGGGAGCGTCGAGAGGGTCAGGCTCCACCTGGAATCCTTGGGCATCGACGTAGAGTTCAGGGAATTGAGCATGAGCACCAAGAGCTCTGCATTGGCAGCTCAGGCGTTGGGGTGCACAGTCGCAGAGATTGCGAAGAGCGTAGTATTCAAGGGCAGAGGAACGGTCGTAGTCGTCATTTCTGGAGACAGAAGAGTTGACGCAGTGAAACTCTCGCAACTAAAGGGCGGTGATGTTGCTGTGGCCACGCCGGACGAAGTCAGGGAGGAGACAGGCTACCCGATTGGCGGAGTTCCTCCTTTCCCACACCGAAAGGAGATCACGGTGCTCGCAGACTCGTCCCTACTCAGGTTCGAGTGGGTGTGGACTGCGGGAGGGGCGCCAAACGCGGTCTTCCGGATACGGACAGAAGACCTCCTGAAGGCTGTGGGTGGGACCTCTGTGGCGGTTGCGGCAGTTCCCGAACACATATAGAACCTGTAGTCTCTCTATAGAGGTATGGATGCAAGGAAGGTGCTGGAAATGGGGGGAGGGACTCTACTCATCTCTCTGCCGAAGGCGTGGGCGAGGAAGAACGGCGTCGTAAAGGGTTCCACCGTAGCGGTGGACGAGCTCTCCGGCCGCAAGCTGATTGTCAGGCCGATCGAAGACGTAGCTGAGAAACCGAAGGAAGTGGACGTGGAGTATCCCAAGGAAGACCTGACGCTCGTGGCAAATGACATCACCGGAGCCTACCTCCTCGGCTACGACGTAATTCGCGTTTTGGGGAAGAAGGTGATAGCTAGGGAGGACAGGGACAGGCTCAAGTCGACGATCAGCAGGCTCATCGGCCTTGAGATAATGGGCGAGGATTCGAGACAGATTACAATTCAGTTCCTCCTCGAACCTTCTGCCATAGACCCTGAAAAGATTGTAAGGAGGATGTCGAACATTCTGGAAGGGATGATCAAGGACACGGCCGAAGGCCTGTCGGATGCCGACGGCAGGCTCCTCTCGCTTGTCGGGGAGCGCGACGACGAGGTCGACAGGCTCTACTTTCTGCTAGTCAGGACAATAAGGACCGCAATAATACACCAGGAGGTGGCTGAGAGGTACAGGCTGGCCCCTGTGGACGTCCTTGATTTCAGAGTGCTTGCGAGCTTCCTGGAGAGCGCGGGCGACGCGATGGCAGAACTCTCCAAGAAGCTGCACGCAATCAAGCCGACGAAGCAACTCGCCAGGAAGTTCTCGAACTGCATTCTGAAGCTGCGGGAGATGGAAGGACTCTCGATCCAGTCGTTCCTTACCAGGGGCGGCACACGCGCGAGAGGAGCATACACCAGGGTCAGCGAGCTGTCGAGGGGCGTAAGCGCTGACCTCCTGGAGATAGCACGGACGGCGGGAGCTAATAGCCCGGCCTTCGTGGAGTCGCTCGGCGCAGTCGACAGGGTCAACAAGCTACTTGTGGATATCTCAGACCTGGCCGTCCCCACCAGGATTCTTCAGGGAGAGCCTGCGGGCGACAGATGAGGGCCGCGGTTACGGGAACAGAACCTCGCCTGTCTCCGCGTCCCTCATTTTGATTGCCTGATACGGGCAGGACTCCGCAGCTCGCGAAAGCGTTTCGCTGTTCACTTCGCCTTCGCCGACCTCCTTCATCCCCAGCGGTTCTGCATGCTTTCGCCAATGACCTTGTTGCGTCGTGTCATAGGAGAAGACAGACGGAGCTTCGGAGACGCAACTCATTGCGCCCAGACACTTGTCCTGGTCGATGGATAGAATGAGCCTGCGGCCATCTGAGGTCAACACCTCCTGCTCCCCCCTGCGCTGCAGTCCCTCAAGGGTAGCCGCTGAAAGCCTGATTATGACGTCCGAGAAGTCTTCTCCTTCACGCTTCGCTCGGGACAGCCTCTGGAAAGCCTTGCCGCTGACCCTGATCTCCCTCTCTTCGCCGCTCATGAGACTGCTGCATCCGAGCGCACACTTAAGCGGATTGGCGATTCTCACGCATGAAAACCGCCCTCAGCGCAGGCGGACGGGGCTTCCACGCAAGGCGCGCGGAGTCAGTCCCAAATCCTTAATTACGGAATGCTCGTAACTCGAATGTGCCGAAGTATCTTTTCGTGACCGGAGGCGTGATGTCGGGCCTCGGGAAAGGAATCACGACTGCGTCCGTGGCGAAGCTCCTCCAACTCTCTGGATGCACAGTCAGCTGCCTCAAGATAGACCCGTACCTGAACTTCGACGCTGGAACAATGAACCCGGTCATCCACGGCGAGGTGTTCGTGACGGACGACGGGGGGGAGACGGACATGGACCTGGGGACATACGAGAGGTTCCTTAACCGCGACCTCACGAAGGAGAACAACATCACCACGGGCCAGGTCTACAAGAAGGTGATTGAGGATGAAAGGAAGGGGAGGTTCCTGGGCAAGTCGGTCCAGATAATCCCACACGTGACTGACGAGATTAAGAGAAGGATAAGGCAGGTCGCGAAGGATTCGGCTGCAGAGGTCCTTGTGGTAGAGTGCGGAGGGACTGTAGGGGACATCGAGAGCCTCCCCTTCCTGGAGGCGTTCAGGCAGATGAGGATGGAGGAGGGGCTGGGCAAGACTCTCTTCATGCATGTCAGCCTTGCGCCGGAACTCGCAGTGGTCGGGGAGATGAAGACCAAGCCAACACAGCACAGCGTACAGGAGATGAGGCGGATAGGGCTGCAACCGGACATCATCGTGGTCAGGGGGACGAGAAGGCTGCCCGAAGAAGCCAAGGCGAAGATGTCTCTCTTCACGAGCGTACCAGTCGAGAGCGTCATCTCGAACCCTGACGTGGACTCGATCTACCAAGTCCCAAGGGTGCTGCAGAGGGAGGGCCTGCTCAACCCTGTCATGAAACAGCTGCATTTGAAGTCAAGGCTGAAGATGGGCGAATGGAACCGCGTGGCCGAGAGGTTCACAGACGCCCGCGGAGAGGTCAGGATAGCCCTGGTCGGGAAGTACGCCTCCCTCGCGGACAGCTACGTCAGCGTGAACCAGGCGCTGATGCAGGCGGCTGCAGCGAATAGAGTCAGGGCGCGGATCTCGTGGATAGAGTCGGAGGAGATAGAGGCGGACCAGGACAGGCTTAGGCTCCTCGATTCTTACGACGGAGTGATAGTCCCCCAGGGATTCGGAAGCAGGGGAAGCGAGGGAAAGATAGCGGCCGCAAATTACGCTAGGATCACCGGGCTGCCATACCTGGGTCTATGCTTCGGGTTCCAACTCGCCAGCATCTCGTTCGCAAGGCATGTCCTCGGGCTGAAAGGGGCGAACAGCGTAGAGATTGACCCCAGCACCCCGCACCCGGTCATCGACCTCTTACCGGAGCAGCGGAGTGTCACGGAAATGGGCGGGACTATGAGGCTCGGCGGACATGACGTCTTCGTCAAGAGGCCGAGCCGCGCTTTCGAGATATACGGACGGACCAAGATCAGGGAGAGGCACAGGCACAGGTTCGAGCTCAACCAGAAGTACCTGCCCATGCTTGAGAAGAAGGGCCTAAAGTACACGGCATTCAGCGACGGCGGCAGGAGGGCAGAGATCCTGGAGCTGGAGGGGCACCCCTTCTACATGGGTACGCAGTTCCATCCAGAGTACATCAGCAGGCCGGAGAGGCCCGAGCCGATCTACGTCGCCTTCGTGGCCGCGTGTACAAAACGGGCCCATAAGACTGGACAAGAGAAGGAAGAGGTTAGGAGCCTAGCGCGCTGAGTAGAGCTCTGCCGCTTTGACCGCCATGCGCGCAACCTCTACGGCGTCACGGCCGAACATGTAGACGTCGGGTTCCGTTCCCCTTCCACCAGAATCCACGACTGCATCAAAGGGCTTCCTGTCCTTGAGAAAGACTGAAGCGAGCGCCCCGACGGTCGGGTCCTCCCGCCCGGAAGGCGAGTAGCCACCGATCTGGAAGCACTTCAGGCCCATCCTCTTCAGCACCCTTGCCATCTTCTCGTCATATCTCAGGTTTATCGCAGCTCGGACCTCCTTTCTCCTCTGCCTTACGAGCAGAAGCATGCGGGCCATGTGCCCTGATGCGCCGAACTCGGGTTGCAGAAGCGCCTTGGCGGAATTCCGTACCTTCACTATCCTGCCCGGGACTGCGACGACGTCACTCGTCGTTGCCGAGTCGCCAGCGAGGTAAGCAATATTCACTGAGACCTCGGGCATCACGGAGACGAATCCCGGCGTAGACTCCACTATCCTGACCGCCTCTGCCACGTGCGCGAGGGCGCCAGACCTGTCATCGTGCCTCTGGCCGTACTCCTTGATGCAGACATCACACTCGGAAAGGGAAGGGTACAGCTTCCTGTGGGCGTCGCAGACAAGGCCCCTGCCGAGCAGGCTTGTCCACAACGAGCTCAGTGTGTCGACGCCGTAGACAGGGCTACGCTTTACGTCCTCTGCGAGGAGAGCCGCGTACCTTTCCGCATCCTCGCTCGTGAGCGAGAGGGAAGCAAGCGAGGCGTGTGCCTTTGACGGAGACGATGAGAGGTATAGGCTGACTGAGGCCTGGGTGATTCCGATCATCGAAGATATCCTGTTCTGCGAGTAGCCCTGGGAACGAAGTACGCGCGAGACAAGCAGCCTCATGGCGGGGAGGAAGGTCCCCACCATCAGCTCGTCGGGTGGGTGCATCATATAAGTCAGTTATTGAGTCATTTATAAGAATGTTGACGAATGGGAACGCCATGGCGAGTGCGCAACCCCAGAAGGTCGGGAGAAACCGAGTTGCCATTATCGCAGAGATGTCCGTAATGATTGCTCTTGCAGCAGTATTGAACACGGTAAAGGTCCTCACTTTGCCTGAAGGCGGCTCCGTGACCTTGGGGGCGATGGTGCCACTCCTGCTCTTTGCCTTGAGAAGGGGGACGAAGGCCGGGGTCGTTGCGGGGATGATATTCGGAGTGATTGACTTGTACTTCGAGCCCTTCGTCTACAACCCAATCCAGTTCCTCCTCGATTACCCGCTCGCCTTCGGAGCTCTTGGATTGGCAGGCAACTTTAGGGCAAGACCTCTGCTCGCCGTCGCTGCCGGCATCGCGGGACGATTCACCTGCCACTTCCTTTCTGGCCTCATCTTCTTCGCGAGCTTCGCTCCTGCAGGAGAGAGCCCAGCGGTGTACTCGGCGCTCTACAACGGGAGCTACCTATTACCAGAGTTCGTGATAAGCGCAGTTGTCATCTTGGTTCTGGCAAACAGGGGAGCTCTGAAGGCAGGAATCCACTCTATGGCGAGTTAGGTGGAGTGCGCCACGCGTCGAAGAGGAGGAGGACTGGGCAAGGTGAGTCCTTCGTTCCTTGAGAAGGTCATCCTGAGGAACCTGGGTGCGGTCTCGGCGCGGGTCCTACTCGGGCCGGGGAGAGGCCTCGACAATGCGGTAATTTCCATCGGGAAGACGAGAAGGATGATTCTTACTTCGGACCCAGTCTCTATAATCCCATCGCTGGGAATGGAGACGTCTGCTTGGCTCAGCGTCCACCTGGTCGCATCTGATTACGCTACATCCGGCCTCAGGCCTCAATTCGCCACATTCACCTTCAACCTTCCTGGAGAGCTGAAGAATGAGGATGCCGCAGTCTATCTGAGGGCTATCGGAAAGGAGTGCCGTAAGCTACGGATGTCGATAGTGGCGGGGCACACCGGAACCTACCCAGGAGGCGCGTTCACTGTCGTGGGCGGGGGGACGATGTTCGGGTTCTGCAGGGAGGGCGATTACGTGGACCCTTCCATGGCACGCACAGGAGACGCCATACTGATGACCAAGGGGGCTGCAATAGAAGCGACCGCATATCTCGCCCTCTCATTCCCGAAGTATATCGAGAGGAAAGTGGGTAGTGCAATTGCGGGCAGGGCGAAGGCCCTCGTCCGCAGATGTTCGACTGTCGCCGACGCCCTCACTGCGAGTTCCATCGGGTTGGGGAGGGACGGCGTGACATCGATGCACGATGCAACCGAGGGCGGAGTCCTCGGCGGGCTGGACGAGATGATGTCGGCTTGCGGTAAGGCGGCTGTCATCGAGAGGGAGATGATACACGTCCCAGAAGAGTGCGAGGCGGTCTGCGGTGCGTTCGGAATCGACCCGCTAAACGCGTTGAGCGAAGGGACGCTCTTGATCACGTGCAATCCATCAAGGGCGGACGACCTGTTGAAGGCGATGAGGAGGGAAGGAATCGCCACTTACGGGATTGGTCACGTGACGGACGGGAATGGGTTATGGGTCTCCGAACACGGAGGATCTGCGAGGAGGACAAAACCCAGAGGCGACGGCTACTGGAAAGCCTACCGAAAGTCTGTGGAGTCGGAACTGGAGTAGGTCACACCCTCTCTCCCCTGAGCATCCTGAAGAGCATCTCCCTGAAGAGCCCTTGCGAAGCTGCGTAGACAACGCTCGCGTTTGCCTTTCTGCCCAAGACGTTCAGTTCGTCGACTATGGTCGCCCCCCTCGTGAGTTCGCCCGTCATCTCAACGTCCACGAACTTCCTCCTCACATCAGTTGCCACTTTCGAGTTCAGTACGATTGACATGGTCATGCTGTCCGGGCAGCTGGTCGCGTCGATCCCTCTCTCGCGCTTCATGAACCTCCTCACCTGCCTGTTCACTGCAACGAAGAAGGTCGACTCCCTCGTGGCCATCCCCTCAATCTCCGCGTATTCACGAGGGCCAATGAGGCCGTGGCGCATACAGATCTCCCAGCCGACCATCGTCGTCGGCAACCCAGAGTGCAAGACCACCTTCGCAGCTTCTGGGTCGACCCAGATGTTGAACTCTGCTGCAGGGGTGACATTGCCCAGGTACTGGTTAGTGCCGCCCATGAAGTAGAATGCCTTCACCTTCTTGACTATTGAAGGGTCCTTCCGAATCGCGAGTGCAAGGTTTGTCATGGGCGCTATCTCGACGAGCGTTATCTCGCCGGGATTGGAGTTGATTGTGTCGACTATCCCGTCCGCGGCGTACGTCCGCTCGGGCCTCTGCTTCGCCCTCGGAAACTGCGAGTTGCCCATGCCGTCCCTGCCGTGGATATTCTCGACCGTGCGCCAGTCCCTCACGAGCGGGTGCCTCGCGCCCGGGTAGACGGGAACCTTGCCCGACATCCCGGCGACCTGAACCGTGTAGAGAGCGTTCTCGACCTCCTGGTCGAAGTCGACATTGCCGCAGTTGATTGTTATGCCCTCCAGTCTGGCATTCGTGGCCTTCAACGCCATCATGATGGCTATCGTGTCGTCGCCCGCCGTGTCTGTGTCGAGGAGTATCCTGAGCACAGTAGCGACGGGATGACGCCTCGTAATAAGCAGAGTAGGGGCCGTGCGTTCATTTCAAATAAGCGCCCAAGCCGAATGTGGTCGGAGGTGCCAGGCAGCGTCATCAACAGAGACGGCGGCGAGGGCCCTGAAGTCCCTGAAGGACGAGGAGTGGAGGACCCTCTTCGCACTCGAGAAGGCGTCGCTTGGACACGGGGCGCCTGAAGACGGGAAGGTTGGAAGGCTTGCCAGGCTCCCGGTGGATAGGGTAACATTCGCATTCGACCAGCTCGGCAAGAAGGGGTTTGTCGTGCGCAGAGGCGGGACCCACGCCCTGACTACTCGGGCAGTGGAGGCCATGGCTCTGAGGGAGTACGTGAGCAAGGACCTGATCTCAGCGCTTGGGGCGGTGATAGCGAAGGGGAAGGAGTCGGACGTCTACGAGGTCTTCAACGACGAGGGGGAACTCTACGCCCTCAAGTTCTTCAAGCTCGGGAGGACGAGCTTCACGCGTGTAAGAAAGAAGAGGTTCCTAGACAAGTCGGAGATGAAGACTTGGATGACTGTCAATTACGAGGCGGCCAAGAGGGAGTTCACAGCCCTGAAGAAGCTCCAGGGCCTGTCGCCGTCTTTCCCGAGGGCAATAGCGTGGCACAGGAGCACAGTCCTGCTTGAAGAGCTGTCTGGGGTAAGGCTCTCCGGGCGGCCCGAGCTCGTCGATGCTCGGACGGGCCTGTTCTCAATACTCGAGGCTGCGAGAACAGCCTTCAAGGAAGCAGGCCTGGTCAACGGAGACCTGAGCGAGTACAACATACTCACCGACGGCAGCAGATTCTGGCTGATAGACTGGCCGCAGGCGGTGGACCGCACGCACCCCAACGCCCTCGAGCTTCTGGCCCACGACGTCCTCACAGTGGTCAGGTTCTTTTGGAAAGCATACAATGTCGAGCTCTCTGGGGCAGTGGCGCTCGCGTATGTTTCAGGTGGCAGAGACTCGCTAGAATAGGACCACTTTCTTCTGTAGGATGAGCTTGGTCACTCGCCTGATGTCTCTGAGAGACTCGTCCAGTATCGACACAACGTCCCCTCTCACACCCGACAGCGTCGCACCCTTGTCGAGTACGAGGGCAGCGCTGGCTATCAACGGCTCGTCGATCGGTGCGCCGATGCGGCTCAGCACGCGTACGTAGCATTCCTTCACCGCAGGTACCTCGTCAACAATCCGCTCCGCAGCCAGAATCGCAAGCGCGTTGTAGAGCTTCCCAGTGTGGTTGACGGGGTTCTTGCCCGCCGTCGCCTCCATTGAGTATTGTCTCATGGGCGAGATTAGGCCGTTCACCCTGTTGCCCCTGCCTGTGTTGCCATCGTCGCCCTGTTCGGCCGATGTGCCGGTGACGGTCAGGTAGTAGCTGCCCCTCTTGAGGTCGTCAGCTGCGTTGAGCTTGACCGTCACGTCGAGCGGCGATTTCGCGGTCCGCCTTTCTATCTCCTCGGTGACATCATGGACGACGCTGGCGTAATGGCTTGCGTCAGGTATCTTGCCGCACGCCATTGCAGCAGCCACGGTGATGTTCAGCTTCTTCCCCCTCCTCATTGACATCACCTTCACGTCCTCTCCCACCTCAGGATATTTCTTCTTGAACGACTTGGAGTTCAGGAGCGTCTCGATGCCGAGCGTCTCGCGCTCCGTGGGCGTGAGTGGAGCGTATCCCACACCGATGGAGGTGTCGTTGGATCTCGGCATCCCCTTCCTCATGAAGACGGAGATGAGGTCGGGCGAGCCTTGCTTGATCATGGTATCCACCCTGACGTGTTTCACTGGGTCGAGGAAGCGCATCGTCTCCCTGATGAAGCCCCTGATCGATTGAACCGCAATCTTCTCGACCGGAACCTTGACGTTCCTTCCCTTGAAAGGGACAAGCTCCGTGGCTCTCCCGGCGACCATCAGGTAGATTGGCTTGATTACGCGGCCACCTCCGAATTTCGCCT
The DNA here is from genome assembly GCA_032906765.1 of Nitrososphaerales archaeon. Classification (NCBI taxonomy): domain Archaea; kingdom Thermoproteati; phylum Nitrososphaerota; class Nitrososphaeria; order Nitrososphaerales; species Nitrososphaerales archaeon. The sequence continues at coordinate 65,876 of JAJTZB010000002.1, read as the reverse complement.
CGGCCTTCCCTCCAACCAATATCCCCTTGTCTACGTTGTGGTGCAGAATGGCCCCGAACTTCTCTATGTAGTACTCGCTCAGGCCCTGAGAGACCGCCTCTGCTGCCCCGTCGATGAGGCTGTCCGGGTGGCCTTTCCCCTTCCTCTCTACTATCTCCACCTCGAAATCTTGGACCCCGTAGCCTTTGATCTGCTCTACGTGAAGAGAGCGTCGCAAGACTGGAGGGTCCTCCCTAGAGTCTGTCCTCTATCCTGATGTAGAGGACGTTGTTCCCCCTGATGACGACCTTTCCGTAGTTCGCCTTCTTCGAACCGTTCTCCGACTCCTCAGCGTCGACGAGAATGACGTTCATGTACGGGTCGACGTTGGACATCTTCCCCTTGTACTCGAGTTCACTTTTCAGCCTGACGGAGACTTGCTTGTTGGTGGCCTTCTGAAGTACGTTGAGAGGTCTCTTTGCCTGCGGTGGTGGGGAACTCACTTCGTAACTTTCTCGCGGGCTTTCTCTCACAGTTAAAAGGATATGGGTGTTTGTAATAAAACAATAGCAAAGGAATAGTGACTCGATTGGATGAGAAGGTGACAGGTGAGGAAATTGCGGCCAGGCTCGCGTCGTTTCGCACGTTCGGCTCTGGCTCGAACTCCGTCGATACCCTGCTGGGAGGCGGGTACAAGGCAGGGAAGCTGGTGGAGGTCTTTGGCAAGAGCAACACAGGGAAGACTCAGCTGGCGATGCAGGCTGCGCTAGTCGCTGCAAGGAGCGGAGAGCGCGCTCTCTTCATCGACACGGAGGGGACCTTCAGGCCAGAGCGCATCGAGAGGATGGCTGGAGCAAGGGGATGGGAGACCCGGGGTCTGCTCCGCCGAATCGTCTACGTGAGGGTCACGACTGCAGCCCAACAGATGGACATCGTGCGGGCCATCAGGGGAAAGGCCGCGACGTCTGATTGTAGAATGGTTGTGGTGGATACGCTCACGAGGAACTTCACTCTCGACTACCCGGGGGGCTCGAATCTGATCAAGAGGCAAGGCGCGTTGGACGTCCACCTGAGCGACATGGCGCGCGACGCCGTGCTGCACGGGAGGGCCTACCTGCTCACCAACAGGGTCACCTTTGCCCAGGCAGGCGGCGACATCAGAATAGGAGGCAGCACCCTGGAACAGTTGGTTCACACCTCCCTTCATCTGACCAGGGAAGGAGATGCGGTAAGGGCCTCGAGAACGGACAAGCCCCGGGAAAGGGTGACCTGTAGGCTCACCGACAGCGGATTCGAATGATTGGCTCTGGTGCGTCTTAGGGAGATAGCGTGGTCAGACTTGGGATTGGATAGAATAAGATGGAAGGCCCTCATCAAGCAGGCCATTTCAAAAACCTAAGTAATGCTACGCGCGTCCCAGATAATCGAGAGATTGGCTGAATCAAGGGTTTCAGTCCTGATCATTGGGGTGCTAGGGTCGTTGCTTCTGGCTTTTGCGGGCTTACTTGTTGGCGCTTGGCTTTCCCAATTCTTCCCACGACCCACACCGTTTTTGCTTATCCTCATTCCGCTGGCCATAAACATTGGCCTCGGGTTGTTGCTCATAAGGAAAGGAGGGAGAGCAGAGACGGGGAAGATCATACTATTTGGTGGGACTATCGCTTCGCTTGCCTTACCATTCATTCTCCTGTAATCACCACACGTATCTCCAGAGATGCACCACCTAATCTCCCAAACGGCCTATCTCCCTAAGACGCACCAGAACCGAATGATTGGAGGCTTAAATATCGTAGGGGTCTCCAGTCGGCGAACTGAGAATTGAAAGAAAAGATGGCTTCTGTCCTCGAGTCCCTCATAGCCTCCGACATGGAAGGAGCCAAGAAACAGGTAGAGAGCCTGGCTCAGACGGTCAAGTCTGACAGAGACAAGGGGAGCCTCATGGCACTTACCGGGATCCTTGCGAGCATCTCGAAAGGGAAGGAGGGGACGATGCAGACCTGGGAGCGCGAGAAGATCGCCAGAGCAGCGACGACGATAAGGAAGAGCCAGATGGCGGACGAGTGGGATATCGGCTACGCTGACGTACTTTCGAACTACGCTAAATTGAACCAGAAAGGAAAGTGAAGAGCAGTATCCAAGTGAAGAGGAAGAGCATTATGTACCCTCCGATGCCCGTGGTGTAGAGCTTCGAGAAGAACTGGCTGTCTATCTTCCTGTACCAGACGTATCGCGCCAAGTAGTAAGTGAGAAGGTAGACGACGATGCCCACGAGTACTCCGTTCGAGGTGCTGTCGAAACGCACAGGCGTCTGGGAGAAGAAGACGTACGCGACGAGCCCAGCAAGGACGCCAGTCCCATTCCTCAGCCAATACAGCTTCCCGAATGACGGCTGAGCCTGTGCCGGTTGTTTCGCCTGTGTTTTGCCTGTCGGCTTACCCGAAGCCATTCGCTTCTCTGGTCTGCCTCTTGCCTCAGTTTATAAGCCTGATTTGAAAAATCTGTCAATCCACGGACGGCAGGTCGGGAGAACAGGGGGCTGGAACGGCACTTCGAGGGTGTGACCGCATGCCGGCCGAAAGTCGCTCAAGCGATGCGACTCTAGCCCGATTGGTTGGGCTAGTCTGGAAAACGTATACTTACTTGGAGGACGATGACGCGCGCAGGGGTCGCGATGACGGAGCTCTCTGGGCTTGAGGTCATGATACTTGCCCGCGAAATAGGGTCAAAGCTCAGCGGAACCTATGTCGCAGGCGTCTACTCTGTCGGCGGCAACCAAGTCCTGCGGTTCAGGCATCCTGGGGGCGCAGATGAGTGGCTTGTCGTCTCACCTCGCCATGGAGTCTGGGTCTCCCAGAAGGTTGCAGAAAGGGCAGTCACGACCGATTTCACTTCCAAGCTCAGGGGGGAGGTTGAGAGGGCTCGTTTCGTTGTCGCCGGTCAGGCCGACATTGACAGGGTGTTCGACCTGGAACTTGGCGAAGGGGAGTTTCTGAGACACCTGATTGTCGAGATGATGCCGCCAGGGAACATCGCGGTGACGGAAAGGGACGGGAGGATACGGTTGCTCATGCACGAAGTCAAGTCTGAGAGGAGGAGGCTGGTGAAAGGAGGTTCCTACGCACCACCGCCCCAGACGAGGAAGAGCCCGGCCGAGGTCACAGCGGAAGACGTGGAGGTGATGCTCGGCAAGGAGAAGACTGTCGGCAAAGCGATAGGCAGAAACGTGGCCCTGCCGAGGAAGTACGTGCAGGAGGTCCTCGCGAGACTCGGGCTGGATGAGTCGACGCCTTCGGCGGACCTGAAGGGCAGAGAGAGCGAAGCGGCCTCGAAACTGCGCGGCCTAGTCGAGGAGGCGAGAGAGAGGCCGAGGCTGTCTGTCTTGGGTACGCCCGAGGGCGACGAGATCTTCGTTGTGTCATCCTCAGTCGACACGACCAGCAAGGAGGTGTCATCTCTCTGCGACATCTGCGACGACCTGTTGCTGCCGCTGGTGATGGGTGAAGGCGGGGAGCAGGAGAGCCCTGAGGACGCGAAGCGCAGAGAGGTCGAGGCAACAGTGCAGAAGCTTAGGGCACAGGAGCAGGAGCTGAAACAGATGGCGAAGCAGTTTCGGGACCTGGCTGCGAGAGTCAAGACGGCCTCGTCCCTGGAGGAGGCGCTCGACCTAGTCGAGACGATTCCAAGGGACGGGCGCCGGCAACGGGAAGCTCCCACCTCGAGAGAAGCAGCAGCTTCCGCAGTCTTCGAGAGGGCAAAAGCGTTCGAAAAGAAGGCCATGGACGCAGGCGCGGCGGCAGAGAAGCTCTCGGCCCGGCTGGCGTCGCACAAGCAGGCTACGAAGAGACAGACAAAGGTGCTCGCGAGGAGAAGCAAGGAATGGTACGAGAGGTTCAGATGGTTCTACACGAGCGAGGGGAAGCTTGCGGTGGGCGGAAGGGACGCGCAGTCGAACGCGATGCTGGTGAGGCGCCACCTCGAGGACAGCGACACAGTCTACCATGCCGACCTGTTCGGATCGCCGTTCTTCGTGCTGAAGGCGGGGAGGGGGCAGACAGACGAAGAGATCCTTGAGTTGGCGCAGGCCACAGTGAGCTTCAGCAGTGCGTGGAAGACTGGGCTCGGCGCAGCAGATGCATACTGGGTCTTCAAGGAACAGGTGAGTACCTCGGCACCCAGCGGTGAGTACCTTCCCAAGGGCAGCTTCCTGATCAAAGGCAAGAAGAACTTCGTGGAACACAACCTGGTCCAGGTCGCGGCTGGCCTCGATGGACAGGGTAGGGTCGTCTGTGGGCCGGAAAGCGCAGTGGCTAAGGTCGCACGCTGCTATGTCATCCTCACGCCACACAGGGAGAAGTCTTCTGAGACAGCGAAGAAGGTTGTAAAGGAGCTGGGCCGCCTCTCTGTTTCCAAGCTGGAGCTTTCGGTTGACGAAGCCCTCAGAGTTCTACCTGCCGGTGGGGGGAAGATTCTGAGGAGCAAGGCAGAAGCGATAGGAGGAGACGTCAGGCGGCAATCTGTAATATAGGGATGGGACGGGACTAGAGCAGGTTGGCCGTACCGACAAGGGAAGTTCTGATCCTGAGCCACTCCCCCTACGCCTACGACGTGATGTATCTGGCCTTCTTCGTGAGCGGCATCGTCATGCTCTACGGCCTCCACAGGCACCTGCGGAGCTACGGCATCGGGCTGGGACAGTTCCTGTCGCTCGCGACCAAGGACTTCCGCTCCAAGCTCGGCCGGTTTCTCGAGTTCGGAGTCGGCCAGAGGAAAGTCCTGGAGGATAGGGGTGGAGGCTCGATGCACGGAGCGCTCTTCTTCGGGTTTCTGATGCTCTTCGCGTACACCTCGCTGGTCTTCCTGCAGACCGACATCCTGCCACTCTTCACCCCCTATGTCTTCATGCAAGGGGACACCTACCTGACGCTGGAGTTCCTCGGGGACACACTCGGGTTAGCTTTCATTGTCGGGCTGATGATAGCGATCTACAGGCGGTTCGTCGAGAAGCTGGACAAGCTCGAGACGAGGAGGGACGATTACCTCATCGTCGGGATGCTCGTCTGGATCGGAGTGTCTGGCTTCGTCATAGAGTCATTCAGGTTCATTATCTCACCAGTAGGATGGGCCGGTTTCTCACCAGTGGGAGACGCGTTGTCGAATCTGCTTGCAGCGACGACGCTCCGATTCGACGCGCCTACCTTCTACCAGTTCTTCTGGTGGGCGCACATGCTGTCTGTGATGACACTGATCGCGGTTACGCCCTACACAAAGCTCGTACACGTGTTCACGTCGGGCGCCAACGTGGCTCTTGCCCCGGTGAAATCGATGGGCAGGCTGAGCACTCCGTTCAACCTCCAGCAGATGCTAGCGAGCGGACAGGTCGAGGCACCGCCGAACGTGGAGAGGACCCGGGACTTCGGCCCGCTACAGCTCCTAGCGCTCGACGCATGCACGAACTGCGGGAGGTGCCAGGAGGTCTGCCCTGCCTACGCAAGCGGACGCGACCTCTCGCCAAGAATCGTTGTCCAGGACTTGGGCCGTGACATGATGGTCGGGGGAGACGGCGACGTCTTCGCGAGGGGCGTCATCAGAGAGTCCGAGCTCTGGGCATGCACGATGTGCAACGCATGCGTCTCTGTCTGCCCGGTCTTCATCGACCAGGTTGACTACATCGCGGAATTCAGGAGGACGCTCGTGAGCGAGAACAAGCTAGACGGCAAGAAGAGGATATTCCTCGAGAACATCGCCAGGAGCGGGAACCCGTTCGGGCTCCCTCAGGGGGAGAGACTGAGGTGGCTCACGGAGATGGGAGTCCCGACCTTGAAGGAGAACCCGGGCGCGGAGTACCTGTACTGGGTGGGGTGTCAATCAAGCTACGACCCAAGAGCGAGAAACGTGACGAAGTCGATGGTCAAGATACTGAAGGCGGCGGGCGTTAGCTTCGCGATACTCGGGAACGAGGAGACTTGCACTGGGGAGCCTGTAAGGAGGATGGGCGAGGAAGGGAGGTTCCAGGAGCTGGTGATGGCAAACAGTGACACGTTCAAGAGATACGGAGTGAAGAAAGTCGTAGTGCACTGCGCCCACTGTTTCAACACGTTCAAAAACGAGTACCCCGAGTTCGGCACCAAGATCGAGGTCATTCACCATTCGCAGCTGATCGATCGCCTGGTGAAGGCCGGGAAGCTAAGGCCGGGAGCCTTCGGCGGGAAGGTCACGTTTCACGATCCGTGTAACGTGGGAAGGATCAACGGCGTCTTCGATGAGCCGAGGGGCGCACTCGCGTCGATGGAGGGGCTGGAGCTGACCGAGATGGAAAGGTCGAAGATGAACAGCTTTTGCTGCGGAGGAGGGGGTGCGAACGTGTGGTACGAAGTTCCCGAAAAGAAGAAGGTTGGGGTGATCAGGGCGGAAGAGGCCAGGGCGACTGGCGCAGGAACGCTGGCAGTAGCGTGCCCGTTCTGTATAACGATGTTCGAGGATGCAACGAAGGCGATTGGAGACGAAGCGCTAAAAGTAAAGGACATAGCTGAACTCGTCGCGGAGTCGTTGGAGAAGAGAGAATGAAGTGCGACCTGAAGAAGAAGTTCGCGGACGGGAAGGTCACGCTCGGAACATGGGTGACGATCGGCCACCCAGACGTCCCCGACATGATGGAGGCGCTCGGGTTCGACTGGCTCGTCTTCGACACGGAGCACGCGCCCCTAGGACGGGAGACGCTCGGGAGAATGATCCAAGCGATCGACGGCGAGAGGGTCTGTCCCATTGTCAGGGTCGGCGCGATCGACCAGTACTTGGTGAAGTCAGCGCTCGATATGGGAGCGCACGGGGTCGTCTGTCCCCTCGTCAACTCAGAGAAAGAAGCAAAGGAGGCGGCGAGTTTCGTAAAGTACCCTCCCCTCGGCATAAGGGGAGTGGCACCCCGCAAGGCAGCGGACTACGGCCTCTCGTTCGCTGAGTACGTCAGAAACGCCAACGACATCACAATCCTCGTGGCCCAGATAGAGACGAAGAAGGCTCTTGACCAGCTGGACAGGATACTATCTGTCAAGGAGGTTGACGTTGCTTTCGTCGGACCTTCCGACCTCACTATGTCGCTGGGTCTAGTCGACGACAGGTCAAACCCCAAGGTGATCGACGCCATGAAGCAAGTGGTATGGGGCTGCGAGTCGCGAGGGAAGGTCCCGGGAGTTCTGGCGGCAACGCCCGAGGAGGCCAAGCGAGCGGTCTCCCTCGGCTTCCGCTTCATAGGCCTCGGCTCTGACACTCGGTTCATGATGGGCGGCGCTAGGCCGTTCCTGGACTCTGCGCGCTAGGCGGGAACAGGCTGCGTTGCGACACCGTTCATGATTCTGCTAAGAGCGGCGCGCCCTCAACAGCTTCTGGAGAGCAGGAATCAACTGGTAGAGGTCAGCGACAACACCGTAGTCTGAAGCCTGGAAGATCGGAGCGTCCTTGTCGGTGTTGACCGCGGCGATGATCCTGGAGTCCTTGATGCCTGCGATGTGCTGGAGCTGCCCAGAAATCCCGACCGCGAGGTAGAGGTCCGGACGGACGGAGACACCAGTCAAGCCGATGTGGTGTTCCTCCGGCAGCCAACCAAGGTCTGACGACAGCGGCCTTGAACAGCCTAGGGCACCGCCAAGCAGCTTGGCTAGCTCCTCAACCATTCCAAGGTCTTCCTTCTTCTTCACACCTCTGCCTGCTGACACTATGACCTTGGCGCTCTTCAGGTCGACGGTTCCGACCTGTTTCCTCGTCGTATGCAGCCGCTTGACTTTCGGCACGAGCTCCCCCACGTCCATCTCTTCCACCTTGGCTTCTGACCCCTTGAGCTGCGGGTAGGAACCGACCTTCACAGTTGCAACGCAAGGCATCGGGGTGGACATCCGAGCCACGAGCTTGCCCGAGTACACGCTGCGCTCACCGACGAGGGTTCGGTCCGAGGCTGACAGCTTGAAGGCCTCGCTTATGCAACCTGCGCCGAGTTTCGCCGCCAATCTTGCGGCGACCTCTCGCCCTTGCCTGGTGGCTGCGACGAGTATCACCGACGGGTTCGATGCCTTTGCAGCCCTGGACATCGCCTCTGCTGCAAGCTCGGGAGAGTCGACAGGGGCCGACATGCTCTTGAGAACAAGTTTCTCCCCAGCCGAGGAGACGCCTGCCCTCGTGCGATCCATCTCCAAGGTAACCGCCTGGCCCCCGACTGCGTTTGCGATCTCGTTTGCCACATACGCCAATTCGTTTGCAGCCGAGTCCGACTCGGAATATGCCCAGACTGAGGCGGTCATCTCGGAAGCACTCCCTCGGCAATGAGAGCTTGCAGGAGTTTTTCGGCCGCCTCCTCTGCCGTCCCTTCGATCATGACCCTCTTCCTCTCCATCGCCTGGGCGGTCATCGAGACGACAGCGACATTGCCCCCTGACAGCCCAGCGGGTCCGAGCATGTGGGCCCCCACTTCGGCAATTGGCTTCTTGGAAGCCTGCATTATCTGAATCAGAGTCGGGTACCTCGGCTCGTTGATTTCGCTCACGACGGAGGCGACGAAGGGAAGGCCGCACTCGACAGTTTCCACGCTGTCCTCTAGAGACCTTTCAATCTTGGCGAGACCTGCGCCTATCTCTATCTTTCTCGCGTAGCCCACATAGGGCAGAGAGAGAACCTCGCCGAGCATCGGGGGAACCTGACCCGTGTAGGTGTCTGACGACCCCTCTGAGCACAGGATGACGTCGAAAGTACCCTCATTCCTGATTGCACCTGCCAGGGCCCGCGATGTTCCCAACGAATCGAGTGTCCCGAGCTCTGCGAGAACGTGGACGGCGCGGTCCGCACCCATCGCGAGGGCTTCCTTGATTGTCTTCTTTGCGTCGACGCCCCCCACTGTGAAGACAACGACCTCACCCCCGTGGCTCGACTTGATCCTGATTCCCTCCTCCACCGCGTTCTTGTCGAACGTGCTCATCTTGGTGGCCGCTCCGTCCAAGAGAGGCCTTCCCGACGCGTCTGTCCTCAGTTCCGTCTCGTCGATGGCGTTCTTCACGCAGACAGCGACCTTCAAGGCGTACGGGCCAACTCCCCTGCAGCTATCAGCAGCCTCAGAACCTCCGACGTGCCCTCCCCGATCGTCAGCAGCCTTGCGTCGCGCCAGTGCCTGTGCACATCGTCGGTCGTGTAGCCGTAGCCACCGAAGATCTGGATGGCAGAATCGCACACTCGCGCCGCCATCTCGGTCGAGAAGACCTTCGCCTGGGATGCCTCCGAGGAGTAATCTCCCCCCGCTTCTCGGACGCGGGCGGCGTACACGCAGAGCAGCCTCCCTGCGCTGATGCCTGTTTTCATGTCCGCAATCTTCTCGCGGATGAGTTGGAACTCAGAGATGGCCGAACCGAAGGCCCTGCGCTGCCTGCTGTAGGCGACCGCCTTGTCAAACGCAATCTGAGCCACCCCGACGCACAGTGAGCCCATGACTATCCTGCTGCCGTTAAGCAAAGCCTTTGCATACTCGAATCCTTGCCCCTCCTTCCCCACAAGGCTGTCCTCAGGGATCCTGCAGTCCACGAACCTGACCTCTGAGGTTCTCGAGCTGCGCATTCCGAGCTTCGGGAGGTCGCCGCCGAATTGCAATCCCTCGCTGGTCTTCTCCACCAAGAAGGTGGACGGACCCTTGTCAGTTGTAGCGAATACGAAGTAGACGTCCGCTTCACCTGCGTTGGTGATGAACATCTTCGAGCCGTTGAGCACATACTCGCCTCCCTTCTTCCTGGCCTTGGTATTAATCGCCTTGGCGTCAGAACCGGATGTCGGTTCCGTCAGGCTGAAGGACGCGAGCTTCCTCCCCGAGATGATGTCCGGGAGGTACTTCCTCTTCATGGAGTCGCTCGCGAATCGAAAGACGCCCTCTGCTGCCGTGTTGTGAATCGCAACGCTCATCGCGATACCAGCGTCGGCGGCGCCAACAAGCTCGACTGCAAGACAGTAGATTCCGAATGGAAGGCCGAGACCACCATACTCTCTCGGATAGGGGATCTGGCATATGCCGTTCTCGAAGAGCGCCTTCCTGGCAGGCTGAGCCTCCTCTGTCTTTGCGTCGAACTTGGGCGAGTTCGGGAGTATCTTCCGCTCCAGGAACGTGCCGAGGGATGAGAGAATGTCACGGTAGTCCGCGCGACCAGGATAGTTGAATTCAAGGAGTTGTTTGTGTTCTAGCCGAAATAGCGCCAACGCGTTCGATTGTCTCCCCCTACTGCGGGATTTAATGGTTCTGATGAATCAAGGTTCTGTCAAGTCTTCAGGTGGTCGTTCTCCCTGTTAACTGTCGGGTGATGCAGAGGCGGGCTTGGTCGTGATAAATGCCACTGGCGAAGTAGTTGACAGGACCGATGAATTTGAGAATGGTTCCGAATTTCAAGTAGACCCCGAAGGCTTCAAGGAAGTCTTCACGTATCTTGCTGGTTCTGGCATGAAATTCTCCATGCATTTGGCGGAACAGAAGTGATAGATACCTCCCGCATACCCTATTGTGAATGTCGACGATTTCTCATCCACTACTACACCGCAGACAGGGTCTTTTGCCATCCTTGGGAGCCACGGCATCAATGGGAATCAACTTTCCTAGCGTTGTATAATCGGTTCTTTAACCACGGCCCAGTCCCCAACACCACCGAAGCGACCACGAGCGGCAGGGCAACGAAGAGTAAGACTCCAAAGGTCGTGAGGTTTCCGATGGATGGTGCGTTATACCCAACTTCAAATGAGTAGAAGGCACCCCAGTGGGATAGCCAATACCCGAGAGACTCTATTCCAGCATTGTTGCTGAGACACAGAAACCCAAGTTGGTCGGAACACCGAAAGATGGTTGCTGGAATCAACGGAATGAAGAAGACGAACAGGACTCCCAATAGGAGTGTTGCTGCCCCTAATCTGATGCTTCGCATGCTCATGGGCGAATCACAGGAGATAGGGAAGGGCAAAGGATGCCTCCCGCTCTGAACCTGTTACTTGCCCCTGGTTGAGTGAGCGGATAGTAAACTCCGTTCAGATAGAGAGCACCGTTTCCCATGAAGCAATAGGTCAGCGAGGCTAGCCCGCTAGAGATGGTCGCTATTATACTGCAGGTCGTAGCTTGACCACAATAGGAAGGCTGCATCCAAGCGTTAGGCGGCGATACTGAAACAGGGTCAAGAGGCACGGTGATTGCAACTATGACTACGATGGCCAAGGCCACAGGAAGTGCAAGCCAGCGGGTCTTCAATTAGTTTCTCCCATGGCCCATCACCACTACCGCGACGCCTAGCAATATCAAGCCGATGCCTATGAAGTTGGATAAGTAATTTACTTCTGCGAACGAGGAAAGGTTAACAAATTGAGAAGAGAAGATTGGCCCAGTCAGACGTATGCAATCGTCTGCAACGAAGGTAGGTATGTTGGACTTCCATATCGGACACAGATAGTAAGCTGTTATTGGATGGAGAGAGAGCACTGGGGCGTAGGGAGTTATGAAATAGACCGTCCCAAAGAGTGCCATGAAGGCTCCTACCAAGACGAATACCACTCCCAAGACGAGCAAAGGTCTGCCATTTCACTTCGCTTAGACTGGTATCACGGGAGGAACGGGAGCGCTTGTGGTCTTGGATATGGGAATGCCAGTTATCGTGGTCACGAAGACTTCGGCGACATAGTTGCAGCAACCACCTGGCAAGTCCAGCAAGATAGCACTCACACTGAAGTTCTGACCATCGCCCGGTGGGGTCACAGAGCCTAAGTAGACGGCGACAGTCTGGCCTGCAGAGTTCTGCACGGACACCCACAAAAAGAGACCCGTGGAAAGACCTTGGGTAGTGTTGACGAGATAACTCTGAGACAAGATTAACTGCCCACTAACGACCGAGCCATTGACATAAGACACAGTAGGATTGCCTATTGGAACAACAGCGTCAACCAACAGAAGGTTTACACTTGCAAGAACTGTCATGGGAGCTAAGGTGCTCCAAAGAACGAACAGCGACGACACGATGAGCAAAGACCTCATTCCATCACCCGATGCTTAACACCCGTATTTATCCCCCCAACAAGTTAACAGAGCCTGAATCAAGATGATGAGAGCCAAGCAAACACAGCTTTGAAGAAGCGGATGGGCAGAAGCTTATTACCACTGACCAGTGGTGAAACGGTGTGAGGCTGGCGCTCGGGTTCAACCCAGTACTGACCGCATCGGAGGCGTCGAGCCTTGCTTCCAAGGCAGACCTGCTTGGCTACGATTCGGTCTGGGTCCACGAGAGCCTCTTCCAGAGAGACATAGTCACCTACATCTCGTCGATGGCGATGGCGACGAAGTCAATCAGGATGGGGTCGGGCGTGATAAACACATTCACCCGACATCCGGTCACGGCGGCTGCGACGTTTGCGACGCTTTCTGAACTCTCGGGAGGCCGCGTGATTCTGGGGCTCGGCCTGGGTAGTTTCCCGACAATCCCCCTGCTCGGCTACCAGATCTTCCCAGTGGAGAAGACGAGGCCCCTGAAGAGGGTAAAGGAGTATGTGGAGGTCGTGAAGGCAGTCTGGAGCGGGGGCAAGGTTGAGTTCGAAGGCGAGTTCTTCAAGGTTCGCAACCTCACCCTGGGCTTCCAGCTCAAGCAGAGGATCCCTCTGTTCATTGCCTCGTTATCGAAGAGGACGCTCGCCTATGCCGCCACGGTTGCTGACGGAGTGATACTCTCTCCAGCATTCAACACTGTCTGGGGAACTGAGAAGATGATAGAGCACGTGAAAATCGGGGAGGCGTCCAAGGGGTTGTCGGTAGAGAGGGCCTCATACATGATGACCTCAGTCGACCCAGACCAGGAGAAGTCGAGGCAGGTGCTGAGGGACTACTACTTCTTCGCCTACCAGCTTGCCGAGGTGGTCAAGCCAGAGGTGCTCGCTCCTTATGGAGTCAGCGAGGAAAAGCTGCGGCCTATGAAGGAGGCGTGGAAGAAGGGAGACGTCGCCGAAGCGAAGCGTCTAATCCCAGCCGAGGCAATAGAGGCTCTCGCGATATCGGGAGACGCGGACCACGCGGCCGAGCGCGTGCACGAGTACGTCAAGGCCGGAGTCACGCTGCCGATACTGATGCCGATAGGGAACATCGAGTACGCAATGAAAGAGCTGGCCCCAAGCCGGAATTGAGACAAGACGGCCGAGAAAAGGGCTTCGAATCCAGTATGCGGATGCGTTGGGCCGTTCGTCGGCCCCTTCTTGGGCTGACCTGCGGCGAAGGGAATTTAACTCATAGGCCGGACTGGCGGCTCGATGCAGAGCGCGCGGCGGTTCGCCACGGCCTCGGTCTTCGTGTTTGCGTCGATGGCGGCGATGTTCATTCTGCCCTCGAGCTACTTCCTGCCAGCTGCTTTCGTGTCCACGACTTGCATGATCCTCGGCGCGTTTGCGTCTGGAGGTTTCTCGAGCCTTTTCGCGCCCAGGGTCAAGACAATCGCCTTGGGACTAGGGACAGCCGCTCTCCTCTACGCCATCTTTTTCGCCGGCAACCTGGGAATCCAGCAGCTGCACCCATTGGGCATCGGATCGTCAAGCGAAGGTTCAATCTACGCACTAATTGCATCCCCGGGGAACCCGCTCCCCCTGCAAGTCGGAGTCCTTCTCTTCGACACTCTCGGCTACGAGTCATTCTTCAGGGGTACGCTACAGAGAAGACTCCAGACAAGGGTGGGCGTACTCTCGCCGTTCGCTGTTGCAGCCATCGACTCAGGGGTCCACCTCCTCACCCTGAACCCACTATGGGTCGTTACAACGTTCATCGCGGACTCCGTCTGGGGGCTCACATACTCATACGCGAGGGACCTCTCTTCGAGCATGACAAGCCATTTCGTTTGGGACATCGCAATCTTCATCCTGTTTCCAATACGCTGACCCGCGTAAACAGATAATTATCATGAGTCGGGTGGGGCGGGTGCCGTGACCGACAGAGTCGGGATCATCGGGGTTGGCTATGAGGGCTTCAGGCCGGCCATAACAGACATCTCAACCCGAGAGATGATGTACCTTGCCGCGTCTAAAGCATACGCCGATGCCGGCGTCGACCCCAGGAAGGAAGTGGGTTCGTTCATCTGCTGCACGGAGGACCTCTGGGAGGGTTGGAGCATCGCGGACGAGATGGTTCCGGACCAGGTCGGTGGCGCAAGGCGTCCCGTCTGCACAGTGCCCTCGGACGGCATAGTGGGCATGGGGCACGCAATCATGCACATCAGGTCCGGCGTGGCGGACGTGGTCGCGGTAGAGGCTCACAGCAAGGTCGCAGACGTTCTGGACAAAGTCGCCGTGGAGAACATGGCGCTCGACCCCGCTTTCCTCAGGGTGGTGGGAGCCAACAACGACGTACTCGCTGGGCTCGAGATGAGCGCATTCATGCACGCGACGCGTTTCGGAAGGAGGGATGTCAGCAGGGTTGTCGCAGCTGAGAAAGAGGCGGCGCTTCACAACGAAAGGGCGAGCTACGGGACGAAGCTGTCCCTGTCAGAGATAGCGGGAGCAGATCCCATATCTGCGCCCCTGGGGCGGTACGACAAGTCGCAGTATGCTGAGGCGGGCATCGTGATTGTCCTCGCGTCAGAGAAGTGGATTAAGAAGAACAGGAAGGACGCAGTTTTCATCGATGGATTGGCTTGGCGCTCCTCAACCCCCTGGTACGAAGGGGGCGGTGTCGAGAGGGCGAGGTACGCAGAAGACGCGTTCGCCTCAGCAATGCGGCAAGCCAAGCTGAAGAACCTCGCGGCGTTCGACGTCCTAGAGGTCGACGACACGTACTCCTACAAGCTCCTGCAGCACCTGCTGTCGATCGGCGCCAGCAGGGAGAAGGCAATCGCCATGCTCGGAGGGCGCAGGCCCGCGCTGAACAGGAGCGGAGGCTCCCTCGGCGTGGGGCACTTCATCGAGGCTACGGGCCTGCATCGGGTACTCGAGTGCGTCCTTCAACTTAGGGGTCAGGCAGGCGGGACACAGGTGAAGAAGGCTGAGAAGGCCCTCGCCCTGTCCTGGAGAGGGAATCCGACCGCAACAGGTGCGGTGGCGGTGTTGTCGAGGTGACGGGGCGATGAGGAAGGTAGCAGTAATCGGCGCGGGGATGACGAAGTTCAGGCGAAGGATGCTGGAGACGGGCAGGGAGCTCTCCTTCGAGTCGAACCGTATGGCTCTCGACTCGGCTGGGATGGAGGTCAATGACATCGAATCGGTCGTCATGGGCACGGGGCCGGATGCGTTCGACGGCCTGCACATGAAGGGTGAGTACCTCATGGATGGGGCGGGAGGGACGAACAAGGCGTACAGCAGGGTCTACGTAGGCGGGGGGTCGGGGGTTTTTGCTCCGGTCGCAGGATGGTGGCACGTCGCCTCCGGCCTCTTCGACACGTGCATGGTCGTCGGGGAGGAGAAGATGTCGCCTCTGCAACCTCACCCTCAGTTCGCGTTTTGGAGCATCTTCGACCACACGCTGGAGCGACCCCTCGGCGTGAACCTGCTTTGGATATTCTCGCTGGAGATGAGGCGTTATATGGCCGCCCACAACGTCACGGAGGAGGACATCGCGCTGGTGTCTGTGAAGAACAAGGGGAACGCGATGGACCACCCGTGCGCCCAGCTGCCCGCAAGAATAACCGTCGACGACGTCATGAAGAGCGAGCCCATCTGCCTTCCTGTGAAGAGGTTGGACGTCTCGCCCACGTCCGACGGCGCCGCCTCCTTGATCCTCGCCTCCGAGGATGTGGCAAGGAAGTACACAGACGACCCCGTCTGGATCGACGGAGTCGGGTGGAACGTGGACACACAGTACTGGACGAACAGGGACCTGTACTATCCGCGATATGTCGAGCAGGCGGCGAGGATGGCATACAAGATGGCAAGGATAGAAAACCCGAGGAAGCAGATTGACTTCGCCGAGGTGTATGACCCCTTCGACTACAAGGAACTTCACCACCTTGAGGGCGTTCTGCTGGCGGGCAAGGGGGAGGCGCCGAAGTTAACCAGGGAAGGTGTCACGCAGAGAGACGGCGACCTGCCTGTCAACCCGTCCGGAGGGCTGCTCGGCGTCGGGAACCCGATAGCTGCCGCAGGCACGATGAAAGCGTGCGAGCTCTTCTGGCAGCTGAGGGGAGAGGCAGGGAAGAGGCAGGTGAAGAAGGAGGTCAACCGGGGGCTTGCGCAGGCGTGGGGCGATTTACTCCAAATTGGGACTGTAATTACCATGAGAAGATGAAAGTGGCCTCTTAACCCAATCGCCGTGCTGCTTTTCGTAAAGCTTCGTCCATTGTTGAGCCGCGCTCCTCGCTCCGAGCTCATCGATTAACGAAACAGCGTCAACCAATTTCTGCTATTTTGTGGAATCGGCAAAGCTTACTTCATTCGCGAACTTGCGGGCATCTTCCAACCTCGACAGGCTAAGCAGCCACCCTGAACTGCGAGCGACTCCGAGGTTGGTTCGTTTTCCTACCAAGAAGTTGAGCCTAATCTGACCAGGATGGTATCCCAGCTTCGAAAGCAATTCCCGTGAGAATTCGAGAAGTTTGCGGTCGCTGTTCGCGACAGCCAGTCCTGCGCTCAGATGGGGTCCGTTTCTCCTTTCAATACTCACTGACGGATTCCCCTCGGCAGTGAAGAGCCCTCGCAAGAAACCTATGGGGAAGGGTTCGATGAAAGCCCGCAATTCTTCCATCGGCCGATTGACAAACTCGAATAGCATGAAGCTTGTGACCTTGACGTTGTACCATGGGCCTCGTTCGTCCGCGGTTGTCCAGACACGGTACGGAACACTCTTCGAGAGAATCACACTTGCGGAGCGAGCGAACTCTGCGGCGAAGCCCTCCGACCTGACCTTCAGGCGCATCCTCTTCCCACCGTCGTTCTCGTCCCCCCAACCATCCCCAATCCAAGCGCCGAGGAAGAAGCTCAACTCCTCCGAAGGTTCGGCGTCGAAAATCCGTTTGCCTGTATATGGAGACGTCTCTGCCCGCGCCCAACGTCGAATCGTTTCCCTCGACGGCATGGTTAAGCCGTCCTCCTTCAGCCCTTCAAGAAATCGGGTCGCGCCCTCGAACTCGTTCTTTGCAACCTGCTCGCGCACGAGCATGTAGACCTTCATCCGTAAGGGGGCCGGTGCGAATCTCCTACTCATGGAAGCTGACGACTTCGGCCCTTATAACCCCCTAGCTGAACGCAGCACCCCTAGGAGAAACCGGTGCTCTGCGCCACGACGGCCACACGCGAGTACGGTCGCCTCTACTTGTTCATGCAACACATTTCAGTTCGGGAGCAGGGGTGCGCCGCGTGAGCGAAGGAAAGCTCCTCTGGGAGCCCGACCAGAAGCGGGTCGAGCAGGCCAACATCACGGCATACGCAGATTGGCTGACCGAGAGGGGCAGGAAGTTCGGGAGCTACGCCGACCTCTGGCGCTGGTCCGTCGACGACATAGAAGGATTCTGGGGCTCCATTTGGGACTACTTCGGAGTTAGGTCACCGAGTGGTCGTAAGAAAACACTCTCCTTAAGGGAGATGCCCGGGGCCCAGTGGTTCCCTGGCGCGAAGGTCAACTACACAAGCCACGTCTTCAGGGAGAGTCGGACCGGCCCCGCCCTGATAGCGAGGACTGAGGCAGGGGAGATGAAGTCGTTCAGCTGGAGCGAGTTTGAGAGGATGGTCGGCGCTCTGGCAACGACGCTGAAAGAGCTAGGCGTGAAGAAGGGCGACAGGGTGGCAGCCTACCTGCCCAACGGGGTGGAGGCGGCTGTCGGATTCCTCGCCAGCGCAAGCATTGGATCAATCTGGTCGAGCTGCTCACCCGAATTCGGGGCGCCCAGCGTCGTGGACAGGTTCGGTCAGATAGGGCCAAAGGCGTTGATAGCAGTCGACGGCTATAATTACGGCGGAAAGTACCAAGACAGGTCAGAGACGCTCACGTCGATACTTTCGTCTCTGCGGACCGTGAAGAAGGTCATCGTCGCCCGCAAGGGACAGGGGGAGAGGCTGAGGGGCGAGCTGGACTGGGAGGACACGACCTCCGGGCGCGAGAAGCTCCGTCCAGAGCCCGTCGGGTCGTCTCATCCGCTTTGGATCCTCTACTCCTCCGGAACCACAGGCCTGCCCAAGCCGATTGTGCACGGCCATGCTGGAATCCTGCTCGAGCACCTGAAGCAGCTCTCCTTACACAACGACGTGAAGCCCAGAGACCGCTTCTTCTGGTACACAACGACAGGTTGGATGATGTGGAACTACGTCATGGGAAGCCTCCTCCACGGCGCTACCGCCGTCCTGTATGATGGGAGCGCGAGCCATCCTGACATGAACGCTCTCTGGGATCTAGTCGAGGACGCGGACGTGAACTTCATGGGTGTAAGCGCGGCGTACATCTCGGCGTGCATGAAGGCGTCCCTGGAGCCGGGCAAGACGCATGACCTGAAGAGGTTGACGGGGATGGGGTCGACTGGCTCTACCCTAACACCCGAGGCGTTCGAATGGGTCTACGGCAACGTGAAAGGCGACGTGTGGTTGGCCTCCATCAGTGGCGGGACCGACGTCTGCACACCTTTCGTCGCCGGATGTCCCGTCCTCCCCGTCCATTCAGGAGAGATCCAGTGCAGGTGCCTGGGGGCCAAGGTCGAGTCCTTCGATGAAAGCGGGAGGTCGGTGATTGGAGAGGTCGGCGAACTGGTGGTCACACAGCCGATGCCGAGCATGCCCCTCTACCTCTGGGGCGACAAGGATGGGAGGAGGTACAGGGAGAGCTACTTCGAAAAGTACCCGGGGATTTGGAGGCACGGAGACTGGATCAAGGTCACGGAGCGGGGGACGTGCGTAATCTACGGCAGGTCGGACGCCACCATCAAGAGGTTGGGTGTGAGAATCGGGACGAGCGAGATCTACAGGGTAGTTGAGTCTCTGCCCGAGGTGGCGGAGAGCCTAGCCGTCGACATTCCTGCAGCAGGGGGCGAGACGACGATGCTGCTCTTCGTGGCGACAGCTGGCGGGAGGAAGCTCGACGATTCGCTTGTGAGTGCGATAAGGGAGAAGATCAGCAGGGACCTCTCACGCAGGCACGTCCCAGACAGGGTGCTCCAGGCGCCGTCTGTGCCAAAGACGCTCAACGGGAAGAAACTGGAGGTCCCTGTCAAGAGGATATTGGAAGGGGAGGATGCAGCAAAGGCACTGAACCTAGACTCCCTGGCCAACCCGGAATCCATCTCCTTCTACGTAGAGCTCGGCGCTAGGATCAGGAAGGGCGAGAAACTTTGAAATGCGCCGCCGATGAAGGAGTGAAGCGAGCTTGAGTTCCAAGATCTCTGATTACCCAGGCACAGAGGTGGAACCAGCTGAGCTCGCGGCTCGCAAGTACCTCACGACCAGTTACGAGGCAGTCCTGAAGTATTCATGGACGTCGGGGGTGGCCATCAGTAGGTTTCTGCGGGGTCTGAAGGAGGGCGAGCTCTGGGGCAGGAAGTGCAACAAATGCGGAAGGACCATGATCCCGCCGAGGATGTACTGCGAGGAGTGTTTCAGGCCGACGGACGAATGGGTGAAGCTAGAAGACACGGGGACCGTGAACACATTCTCGATAAGCTACGTCAACGTCGATGCGAGCCGGAGGGAAGAGCCCATCTTCGTCTCTGTGGTCGACATCGACGGCGCCTCGCCGAATATGGGCATACTCCACCTGCTCGGTGGAGTGAAGCAGGAAGACATCAGGGTGGGGATGAGGGTGAGGGCCGTTTGGAAAACTGAAGCAGAGAGGACTGGGGCAATCACTGACATACTCTACTTCGAGCCCCTGAAGTGAAAGACGACTGGGGCCTGCTGAAGCACCATGATTAAATACAAGGTCGAGAGGCTGTTTCATTACAAGCAAGTCTGTGTTTGACGATTCGGACCGAGTTCGGTTTCTGACTCTCTGACAAGGATATTGCTCTGGAAGCAAAACAAGATTGAGTAGATTCGAGGAAATGGAACTGGACTCCTCCATACTGAGGGGGGTCGTGAAGATGGGTTTCGACAAGCCCTTCCCGATACAAGAGAGGGCGATAGGACCTCTCCTGAAGGGTCGAGATGTAATAGGACAGGCCAAGACTGGCTCGGGCAAGACGGCCGCGTTCTCCCTCCCGATGTTGCAGTCGATCGACGCGAATGCCCGGCACGTACAGGCGCTCGTGCTTGCACCTACGCGCGAACTCGCAGTCCAGATAACCGAGGAGATGAAGAAGCTCGGGGCGTATACAGGCATCAAGATGGTGACGATATACGGAGGCCAGTCGATCAACGTCCAGCGCGAGGCGCTACGGCACGGAGTCCACGTTGTCGTTGGGACGCCTGGCAGGGTTATCGACCACATCAGGCGCGGATGGCTCGACCTTCGCTCCGCCAAGTTCGTCGTCCTCGATGAAGCGGACACAATGCTGGACATGGGGTTCATCGAAGACGTAGAGTTCATCCTCGGCTGCACTCCGGAAAAGAAGCAGATGTGTCTCTTCTCGGCGACGATGCCGTACAGGATCACAGAACTCGCCAAGAAGTACATGAACGAACCCGAGAAGATACTGATCGACTCGGACGAGCCTTCGGTCGAAACACTGGACCAGTACTTCGCCGTGGTGGGGCAGCAGGAGAAATTTGGGTTCCTGGCCGACCTGCTGCAGAAGGAGCACCCTGCGAGCGCAATCATCTTCTGTAGGACAAAGTACGGCGCGCACAGACTGGCGATAGAGCTCCAGAAGAAGGGTTTCGACACGGTCCCGCTCCACGGCAACCTCAGCCAGCACCAGAGGGACCATCACATGAACATCTTCAGGAACGGCCACGCGGACATTCTGGTAGCCACGGACGTGGCGAGCAGAGGCATCGACATCCCCCAGGTCGCCTGCGTTGTGAACTTCGAGATACCGATGGACCCGCTCCTGTACTTCCACAGGGTCGGCAGGACCGCGAGGGCCGGAAGGGCCGGGAAGGCGTTCTCGCTCGTGTCCCAGGAGGAGATGGGAGACTTCGCCAGGATCTTGCAGATGACGAAGGCCCCGATAACACCGATGCGGCCTGAGGACAAGCTGCACTCGTTCCAAGCCCTTGGTGCCAGAGACGGCGACTGGAGACGAAGGCGGTTCAAATCTGGTGGGTCGAGGCGACCGAACCGCCACAAATGGAGAAGGTACAGATGAGCGAGGCCACTGCCCAAGCTCAGAAAGAGGTCTGCCCCACCCACCAGGTACGACTCATAGTCGACGAGAGGTCGGGCAGGAAATACTGTCCTGTCTGTGAGCAGCTAGACAATCAGAGCCGGCTTCGAAGAGGCAGACGGAGATAGTCGTAGGCGCAGGAGACCTGCGCACCCGCAAGGCTTTAACCACCAGATCGGAATCGTCGGTGGTCAGAGGAGCTCGCGCATGGATGAAAGAATAACCGGCGTCGACCAGATGAGGTCCTGGACAGACAAGATACCGCTCCGATACGAATACACCGCTGGCGTGGCAGGCGAGAAGTTCCTCCGGGGGTTACAGCATGGGAAGATACTGGCTGCGACCTGCGAGAAGTGCGGCAAGAGCTATCTTCCTCCCAAGATGTACTGCGTCGACTGCTTCTCTCCAATATCGAAGTTCGAGGATGTCGGGTCGGAGGGTAGGATTGGTGCCCTCACCGAAAGCTGGGTCGACTTCGACGGGAGACGGACGAAGGAGCCGAGCATGTTCGCGTTTGTGACTTTCAAAGGAGTCATCGGGGGACTGGTCCACAGAGTCAATGGCAAAGGCCTGAAGGTGGGGTCGAAGGTCCTCGCCCAGTTCGCGCCCGAGCCCAAGAGGACCGGCTCGCTGACAGACATCGAGTGGTTCGTGGCAGTCTAGAGCTTGACGTAGGTCAGCCACTTCTCGTGGCTCCTGTCCGTGCCGTGCGTCGCGTCGTTGTACATCTTCTGGAGCTTGGGCAAGATTGGCTGCTTGCCGTTGCCTATGACTCGGCCGTCAACCTCCCTTATCATCGCCAGGCCTGCCGCAGTGCCGGTGAAGAACAGCTCGTCGGACGTGTACAACTCTTCCCTCGTGAAGTCGTTCCTGTAGAAGGTGACGCCCAACTCCTTTGCGAACTGAATCACGGTGTCCCTGGTTATCCCTCTGAGGATTCCTGAACTGGCTGGCGGGGTGCTCAGTATCCCGTCCTTCACCCTGAAGATGTTCTCCCCGGGCCCTTCGGCGACCATCCCTATGCCGTTCAAGATTATGGCCTCGTCGAATCCGGCTGAGACTGCTTCCATCTTGGCGAGGGCTGAGTTTGCGTAGTTCGCAGCACACTTCGCCTGGGGCGGAAGGGAACGCGAATCTATCCTCACCCAGCTGGAAACCGTCGCCCGCACGCCCTTCTCAGCCGCGTCCTCTCCGAGGTAGAGTCCCCACTCCCACGAGGCTATCGCAACTGAAATCTTGCTCTTCAGCGGGCTGAGACCCATCTCCCCGTAGGAGCTGTAGGCAATCGGGCGGAGGTAGACCTCTTTCACTCCGTTCTGCCTGACGAGCTCAACGCAGGCGTCGAAAAGTTCCTTCTTCGTGAAACCAACCTGCATCCTGTAGATCTTGGCGCTGTTCATGAAACGATCGAGGTGCTCGTCCAATCTGAACAGGGCTGGCCCCTTGGAAGTCGAGAAGCATCTTATCCCCTCGAAGACTGCGTAGCCGTAGTGCAGCCCGTGGGTCAGAACGTGAATCTTCGCGTCGTCCCAGTCGACGAACCTGCCGTCCATCCAAATCTTGCTTAGGGCTTTCATGGCGCCTGATTCGAGGCCCGAATCACATCATATTTAGGCGTAGAGTTTTCCTGCGTGACGTGTCGTTTATTATCGAGGTGCCTTTAGCAGACGCTGTTGCCCCGTCCAGTTATCCTTTCGGCCTGCAGGACTGCCATAGGCAAGTTCGGGAAGAGCCTGGTGGGTGTAAGCGCACCCAGACTCGGCGAGGTCGTGATCAAGGAGGCACTGAAGAGGGCACGCGTGGCGCCAAGGCAGGTGGACGAGGTGATAATGGGGAACGTCATCTCGGCCGGATTGGGCCAGAACCCGGCCCGCCAGGCAGCGATCTTCGCGGGAGTCCCGCCAGCAGTCGGAGCTTTCACAGTGAACAAGGTGTGCGGCTCGGGCCTCAAAGCTGTCATGCTCGCGGCGCAGTCGATAAGGGCGGGGGACCAACAGATTGTGGTCGCGGGAGGGATGGAGAACATGAGCAACGCACCCTACCTGGTGAAGAACCTCAGATGGGGGCTCAAGTACGGAGACGCGAGGCTCCAAGACGCGATGATACATGACGGGCTCTGGGACGCGTACAACGACTATCACATGGGGGTCACCGGCGAGCTGATAGCCAAGAAGTACAGGATTTCGAGGAGGGAGGCGGACGAGTTCGCTTACCAGAGCCACGCGCGGGCGGCCGCTGCAGCGAAGGCCGGAAGGTTCGACGCCGAGATCGTGACGATCGAAATCGAACGGGAGGGCGGAGAAGTAGTGAGATTCGCAGCGGACGAGTGCATCAGGGCAGACACGACGATGGAGAAGCTCTCGAAGCTGAAGCCCGTCTTCAAGGAAGGCGGCATACTGACTGCGGGCAACTCCTCGCAGCTCAGCGACGGGGCGTCCGCGCTGGTCGTTGCATCAGAGGAAGCGGCCGACAGGCTCGGAGCGAAGCCGCTCGCCACGATAGAGGCGTATGGCACCGGCGGCTTCGAACCAGCGAGAGTGATGGAGGCGCCGATTCCGACGACAAAAGCGCTCCTGAAGAAGCACAGGATATCGATTGAAGACGTAGACGTTTTCGAACACAACGAGGCGTACTCGACCGCTTCCATCGCAGTGAGGAGGGCTCTGGGCGTAGACGAGGACAGGTTCAACGTGAACGGGGGCGCGGTCGCCCTTGGCCATCCAATCGGCTGCAGCGGAGCGAGGGTGCTCACAACAATGGTCTACGAGCTGAAGAGGAGGGGGAAGAAGACAGGTCTTGCGACGCTCTGCCTCGGCGGAGGCAACGCAGTGGCGATGCTCGTCAGGAGGTAGGCTCTCTCAGCTTCCTGCGAAGAACCTTCCCAATCAAGGTCTTCGGCAAATCCGGGACGAACTCGACCTTCTTCGGAACCTTGTACCGCGAGAGTTTCGGGGCACAGAAGTCGATGATGTCCTTCTCGCTCACCTTCGCTGCAGGGTCCTTGAGCACGACGAACGCCCGCACAACCTCTCCGCTGAACGAGTCGGGCATCCCCACCACGGCGGCCTCCTTGACAGCCGGATGCTCGAAGAGGACCTCCTCGACCTCCCTGGGGTAGACCTTGAGGCCGCCGACGTTCACCATGTCCTTCTTCCTGTCCACGATGAAGAAGTAGCCTTCTTCGTCCATCTTCCCGATGTCTCCGGTGAGAAGCCAACCTTTCCTGAGGACCATGACAGTCTCGTCGGGTCTGTTCCAGTAGCCTTTCATCACCTGCGGACCCCTCACAGCCACTTCGCCGACCTCACCTACCTTGAGGGCCTTGTCAGGGTCGTCGAGGTCGACGATGATAGCGTCTGTCTCGGGGAAGGGGAGGCCTATGGAGCCGTCCTTCACCACTCCGTCGTGGACTGGGTTGCAGTGCGTCACCGGGCTCGCCTCCGAGAGGCCGTATCCCTCGACGAGGTTCCCGCCGGTCAGCTCGATGAATCTCTTCCTGACCGCGACAGGCAGAGCTGCGCCGCCAGATATGCAGGCCCTGACCGACCTGAGGTTGAAGTCCTTGACCTTCGGGTTGTTGATTAGCGCTATGTACATTGCTGGCACGGCGCAGAAGCTCGTCACCCTCTTCCTCTGTATCGTCTTCATGACTTCTTCGACATGGAACTGTGGGAGGAGGACTATCTCTGCGCCGGCGCTCAACGGCGCGTTCATCGTGGCTGTCATCCCGTAAATGTGGTAGAGAGGCAACACGGCGAGTGCGACGTCCGAATCGGTGATAGGCAGCGCCATTCCAGTGTATATTGCGTTCGAGTACATGTTGTAGTGGGTGAGCATCGCCCCCTTCGCAATCCCCGTCGTCCCGCCCGTGTACTGCAGCAGCGCGACGTCCCGTTCAGGGTTGACGTCGGCGGGCTTTGCGATCGGGCCGCTCCTCCTCGATAGCGCCGCGAAATCCAGCGTGCCCGCCCTCGCGACGTTCCTGACGCCAGCGAGGCCTGCCAGCGCTCTCTTCGCAGACGGGAGGTAGTCCGTCACACTGGTGCTGATGACGTGCTCGAGATCCAGTCTCTCCCTGCAACCCTCGAGGCTCTTGTAGAGGTCGTTCCCCTTGACGACGTCCCTAGCTGCTATCACAATCTTGGCTGCAGAGTCCTTCAACTGGTACTCGAGCTCCCTCTCCTTGTAGAGAGGGCTGCATGTCACGATTATCCCGCCTGCCTTCAGGATGCCGTAGTACGCGATGACGAACTGAGGAATGTTGGGCAGGAAGATTGCCACGCGGTCGCCCCGCTGGAGGCCAAGGGAGATGAGGGCGGAAGCGAACCTCGATGCCCTGTCGTCAACCTGGGAGTAGGTTAGTCCCCTCCCCTGATAGTGGAGGCAGACCTTAGAAGGGTACTTCGACGCTGAATCGATCAGTAGAGAATAGAGCGGCTTCTTGTCAACTTCGGTGTCGGGGTTGAACTGCTTGGGCCAGGACTTCAACCAAGGGCGCTCTAGCTGCAACTCTGACTTCGGCAGTTCGCTCTGCTCGTCCCTTAAGGCTATCTGAGAAACGACGGAAGGCCAAGAATTGGGGTCTATCCTTAAGTATAGTCAGGTGCTGTTTTTTGGTTGGGTTGACGGTCCAGACAGAGAGATATCTCGTTCTCTGTGTTGACAGGGACGACGACCTTGGCGTCAAGACGAAGGTCAGCACCCCTGTCTTCGGGAGGGATGCGGTTGTGGCTGCAGCGACGAAGCTCGCCCTTGCCGACCCCGAGGAAGCCGATGCGAACGCGATATTCGCGGCCGTGAAGAAGTTCGACGAGCTCAGGAAGGAGGGGATGGACTGCGAGGTCGGCGTGGTCTGCGGAGACCCGGAAAGCGGGTTCAAGGCGGACAAGCAGGTGAGGAGGGAGGTCGACGAACTCCTTAAGCAGGTCAACTTCGTCGGGATCGTCTTCGTCTCCGACGGAGGCGACGACGAGCACGTGATCCCGATACTTCAGAACATAAGGCCAATCGTCTCTGTCGAGAGGGTGACTGTCAAGCACAGCGAGACTGTGGAGGAGACGTACCTCGTGCTCGGTAGGTACCTCAGGATGCTGATCTTCGACACTCGCTATTCGAGGTGGGCGCTGGGCGTCCCAGGAATGATTCTGCTCCTCGCCGGGATACTCATCATCTCGAACAGGATTTTCGAGGCACAGCTCGCGACTCTCCTGATAATAGGCGGTGCCTTCTTCATCAGGGGATTCAACCTCGACAGGACTGTGGCCGGGCTACTAAGCAGAGGGCCATATGGCTACATCCGAGTCTTCTCTGACGTCACCGGGATGCTGGTGATTCTGGTTGGGTTCACGACAGGGTACGACTTCATGGAGACCCAGGCGAAGGGGATCATAGCGTCCGTGTTAGCGAACCCGGTCCTCTTCTTCACGTATGGGACAGGGCTCGCGGGCTACTTCATCAGCGGGTCTCTGCTCCTGGTTTGGGCCGGGATAGCAATAGGAGCCGTCGGCACACTCCTCTCCAACATAGCGAGGGACAGCCCCAGGTGGAGGAGGGAGGCGTTCGTCATCGTCATGCTCGCTCTTCTCTACTTCCCCGTGGAGACGTTCTCCGCATTCCTCATAGGCGGACAGGGCCAGTCGACAATACTGCTCGTCTCCTACATATTGCTGGGCCTTGCGGTGATCTTCGGCGTGACAGTCTTCCTGTACCCGCGCGTTAGGGTGAGGACGCCGCCGGAAAGGGACTAACCCATGATGGAGTCAGTGCTCCGCCTCTTCGGCGTCTACAGGGTGTACGAGGGGAGGCTGAAGTCGCAGGTCGAGAAGGAAGGCGCACCGGGCCACATCGGGATCATACTCGATGGGAACAGGCGGTGGGCGATGGAGCAGGGCGTCTCGGCCGGGTTCGGGCACGAGGAAGGGGCGAACGTGGCTGAGAGGCTGCTGGACTGGTGCCACGAGTTGAAGATAAAGACGGTCACGCTCTACGTCCTCTCCACAGAGAACCTGGACAGGAAGCCCGAGGAGGTCGCCGGTCTCTTCGCTCTGATCGAGGAGAGGCTCCGCAAGCTGCTCAAGGACGAGAGGATCTATAGATACAGGGTGAAGGTCAAGGCGATAGGGCAGCTCGACATGCTCCCGCAGTCGATAAGGGCCCTCCTCGAGGAGATCGAGGCGAAGACCGCAGGCTTCGGGGACCACTACCTGAACATAGCGATAGCGTACGGCGGCCGGGCGGAGATCAAGGACATGGTCAGGTCGGTCGCGCAGGACGTCAAGAGCGGCATCCTTTCGCCAGACGAGATAACGGACGATACGATAGAAAGGAGACTCTACACCTCATACTTGCCGAACCAAGAGCCTGACCTAATCATCAGGACCTCCGGAGAAGAGAGGATGAGCGGTTTCATGCTCTGGCAGGGGGCATACTCAGAGCTCGTCTTCGTGGATGTCTTCTGGCCCTCGTTCAGGATGATAGACCTGATGAGGGCGATACGCACCTACCAGAGGAGGACGAGGAGATACGGCCGCTAAGGAACAACCGTTATAACGGAACCGACTGGGGGTTTCTCAACTTGAAGGTCGCGCTTGGCACATTGAAAGACAAGGGGGCTGACCTCCTCGCATTCCTGGAGCCGAGGGTGGGCACCAAACCCGAGCTCTCGGGCGAGTCGCTGGAGATAGACGAAGCGAGCGCGAGGAA
Organism: Nitrososphaerales archaeon; assembly: GCA_032906765.1. Lineage (NCBI taxonomy): Archaea > Thermoproteati > Nitrososphaerota > Nitrososphaeria > Nitrososphaerales > Nitrososphaerales archaeon. The sequence goes on along the minus strand of JAJTZB010000002.1, from coordinate 37,998 downwards.
GGGGCTGAAGCCGAGGCAGGTCAAGACGTACATCAAGAGGTTCCTTTACATGAACGGACTGCGAAAGAACTACAGGGTCTTCGTCGCGGGGAAGGAGCTGACGGTCCAGGAGCTCGAGCTCGGCGAGGAAGAGGAAGAGAAGAAGGAGAAGGTCGCAGAGAAGGTGGAGAAGGCGGAGGAGAAAGAGTTGGAGGTCAGAGAAGGCGAGGAACCGAAGGCAACGGAGGAGAAGAAGCCGGAGAAGGCCGAAGAGAAGAAGGAGAAGCCGAAGGCGGCGAAGGAGGAGAAGAAGGCGAAAGCGCCAGCCAAGAAGGAGACCAAGAAGCCGGAGAAGAAGGGGTCGAAGGACTAACCCTTAGCTGCCCTTGCTTTCCTTGCCCTGAGAAGCCTCTTCTGCCTCAACATCACCCTCAGATAGTTCCTCGACTCACGAAGGTCCCTCAATGACTCTGCCAGTCTCCCCGCGTCGAACGACTCGATTGCGGTCTTGAGGAACCTCAGCGCAAAGCCGATGGCCTGCCTCTCATCAGGCACTGCGTAGACCTTGGGCTTGATGAATCGGCCCGGGTTCTCCTCGTTGAGCTCCACCCTGATGAAGGCGACGCTCTTCTCGACCATCACGTATGACCGCCAGATTGACCGCAGCTCCTGCTCGCCCGGCTCGCCTGTCAGGGAGGATTGCAACGAGCTCAGTGTCGCTTCGGCTTTCTTCATGTCGTCGCTCGTTTCACTGCGCCAATCGCGTGGACCATTCACGGTTTCGTGAGAATCCAATGATAGGAGACCCGAGGAAAGAACCAGATTTATAACAGGCACGCAGCGGGCGGGTTCAGTTGCCTAAGAAGGAGGAGTACAGGCTCGGCGGAGCCTGCTTCGTAAAGCTAGCTTCCCTCGTCGAGCTGGGCCGGCTCTCGTGCGCGCTGGAGAGGGCGCCTTTTCCACTCTTCGCTTTCAAGCAGACAAACGGGATCAGGCTCGCGGCCCAGGCGGACCTTTTCATGGGGACGCCTGTCTTCTACTACATCGACACGGACAAGACGGGTGAGTTCCTCGCGTACAGAAGCTCAGGGGACGGCGAGGAGGTGCAGCTCGTAGGGACTGCGAGCAACCCCGTCTACCGCTATGCCCCGATAATCAAGGTGAACAAGATGCCCGAGCAGCTAAAGCCGAGAAGCTCCTTCGAGGACACCTTCATCTCGATGGAGGTTCAGGACCTCCCGAGCCTGGCCAAGGTCGGGACATACAAGATGCTCTTCGAGGAGCCGCCTCTGCCACTCTTCGCCTTCAAGAACGGAAACGGGTGGGTGATTGGGACGTTCGCGAGGATCGACGACTACGAGGAAGCCTCGATATTCTTCTACGCGAGGACGAAGGACGAGCCCCCTTCAGGGTTCGTTAAGTACGCGCCGGACAAGATAGCCGAGACGACCTTCGTTGTGAAGGCGGACGAGCCAGGGTTCGTCCCCGTCAAGGTAATCAAGCTCGCCGAGAAGCATCCGCTCGTAGAGCTCTGACAGGCTCATCCGGCCGGTACGGCAGCGCCTTTGAGGAAGAGTTCTGCCTCCTTCAGCGTTGCCTTCGAGTTGTTGTAGCTCACCTTCGCGAGAGCCCCACTGTATGGGAACCACCCCGAGCTCTGGTGCTCGCTTGAGATTGTGATCTTCTCCTCCTTGGTGCGCGCGAGGAGGTAGACGACCTGCTTGTGGACGTTCTGGCCGTCCCTCCTGTAGAAGTACTCGATCTTGCGCCTAAAGCCTGGGACGATGTCGATGTGCCGGAGCCCCGTCTCCTCCCTCACCTCGCGAAGGACAGTGTCGAGCTCGTTCTCGCCCGCCTCCATGTTTCCCTTTGGGAAGTCCCACCTCTCCTTGTTCAGGAGGAGCAGGTAGCGCCTCCCCCTCTTGTCGTTGAAGACAACCGCACCAGCGGACCTCTCCTCCATGCGTTGCAGACTTCCATCGTGGAATTATTAGGGTTCCGCAGGCCGTCTGGGCCTGGAAATCGTTTTATACTGAATTTTATGATGATATAAATTCCCGAATGTCCAAGATCAAGGTCGCTATCGCTGGCGTCGGCAACTGCGCCTCTGCGATAGTCCAGGGCGTCAGCTACTACTCCAAACGGGGGAAGGGCGACGGCCTGACCTACTGGGATGTGGGAGGCTACACGCCCGCGGACATAGAGTTCGTGGCCGCTTTCGACGTCTCTGCGAAGAAGGTCGGGAAGGACCTATCGCAGGCCATCTTTGAGGCTCCTAACAACACGCAGAAGATAGCCGACGTTCCGAAGCTCGGCGTAGTCGTGAGGAAGGGGCCCGTGCTCGATGGCCTCGGGAAGTACCTCAAGGACGTCATCCCAGTCTCGAAGGAGAAGGAGGAGGACGTCGCGAAGGTGCTCGAGGACTCGGGGGCAGAGATCCTCGTCAACTACCTTCCGGTGGGAAGCACCAACGCGTCCCACCTCTACGCAGAGGCCGCTCTGAAATCCGGCCTGGCCTTCGTCAACGCGATACCTGTCTTCATAGCCTCGGACCCGCAGTGGGCGGGGAGGTTCGAGAGCGCGAATCTGCCCATAGCGGGAGACGATGTGATGAGCCAGTTCGGGGCCACGGTCCTCCACAAGACGATGGTGAAGCTCGCCGTCGACAGAGGGGTGAAGGTCGACGAGACGTACCAGCTGAACATAGGCGGGGACACCGACTTCCTGAACATGCTCGAGGAGAGCAGGTTGAGGGACAAGAGGGAGAGCAAGACGAGCGCAGTCAGGGCAATGTCCCCCTACGAGGTCCCGACGAGGATAGGGCCCAGCGACTACGTGCCCTTCCTGAACAACGACAAGATTTGCTACATTTGGCTGAGGGGGAAGTATTTCGGCGGGACGACGGTGAAGGTGGACGTCAAGCTGCACGTCGTCGATGCCTACGACAGCGGGGGTGTGATGGTGGACGCGATAAGGGGGGCGAAGGTGGCTCTCGACAGGGGCGTCGGTGGCCAGCTGACCAGCCTCTCCGCGTTCTGCTTCAAGCATCCGCCCGTGCAGATGCCATACTCGGAGGCGAAGACGGCCTTCGAAGAATTCACTTCTGGAAAGAGGGAGAGGTAGCCCCCGCCAACCTTCTCACGTAGAAGGCAGTGGCCAGAAGCGCAAGCACGACCAACCCCACAGGGAGTTCGTACCGGGTCAGCACATCCTCGCCTATCGCTATGCCAGCCGACGGCACTTTGCCGCTCAAGGTCACCCCAGAGTAGCCGAACGTCAGCTTGGCGCCCGAGAACGGTATCGTCTGCCCCGAATTCGCCGTTGCGTTCACGGTCGCCTTGTAAGACGCTCCGGCCGCGAGCTGGCCAAGGTTGATGGACACGCCTCCTCCTGAGAGCGTCGCATTCAACGGCTTCGACAGCGCGATGCCCGAAGGCACAGGGAGGAGGAACTGGACGTCCGTGACATTTACCCCAGCAGGGTTGGTCAGGGTCACCACTATCTCGAATTGCTTGCCCTCGACTGGGTTCGAGGGTACGGACGTCACTGTGGCGCTGACCAGGTTGTAGACTGAAGTTCTCGGGCCCTGCCCGGTTAAGACGAATCGGGTGCCTCCGAAGTAGAAGAGGGCTGTCACGGCAGCTGTGAGGGCGTTCTTGGCAGAGGAGGTGGTCTTCACGCCGTAGGTGAAGTTGAAGTCCGAACCCGTGGTGATGTTGCTCCTGAAGCCTGTGGTGTGGGAGGTGGCCGTCGCCTGGTCGAAGCTGTCTGCTACTGTCGTGACCGAAGCGTTGTATACTGTGTACGGGCCCGCGTTTGATGCGAGGACAGAGACGGTCGAGGCCATGCCCAAGAAGAGCGGAGACGGGTTGAATTGCTTCGAGAGGAGTAGCCCTGTCGGAGCGGGCTGAGGGTTCGAGTACGCGGCCAGGTTGTAACCCGACGTAAGCACGCTCGAGGTGAACGGCCAGAAGATGAAGTTCCTTCCCTGTGTGACGTTGAAAATCATGAAAGCGTGTTCCTGACCGTGAGAAAGGACTCCGGAAAAGTGCAAAGAGAGTACCCCGCCGCTGCACGTCAGGTTGGTGCCGCCCGCCTTGCCGCAGGCCAATCCAGTGGGCAGGGGAGAGCGGGCGTCGAACGAGGTGACAGTCGCGGAGCCCAAGTTGGCGAAGTCCATTGTGAGGTTGAGGCTCGACCCTCCGCCGGGCAAGGCAGAGACGGTCGAGTTCAGCTTGAGTGTGCCAAATGCAATCTTCATCCCGCTGTGAGAGAAGATGACTGGGAGGACGTTGGTGGTGAAGTTGACCGAGGCCCCTTCGGGCGTCATGTATGAGACTTGGTAGCCACTTGTATCGTTCACCAGCGAGAGGCCGGGCGCTGTCGCCGAGAGCGTCGCCGAGCTCGAGTCCCCGGGCGCGAGGCCGCCCAGCTGCTGCCCTGCGACGTCCACTGATGATGCAGTCCTAGTCCCCACGTTCTTCACGAAGACCTTGAGCGGCTGGGGCGAGCCCACCGGTTTGCCCAGTGAGCCGGAAGGTGCGAGATATGCGTAGACGACGGGTCCGTCGACGCCCAGAGAGATTGTCATCGGGTTAAGGCTAGTATGCTCGTGGAAGAAGGAGCCGCCAACCAAGTAGGAGTAGGAGACGGGAGTGGCAGGTATTCGGAATGGCCTGAAGGTGTTCCCCGTGTACTGGAGCACGTACGTGGGTGTCGAGGTCTGACCAGCGCTTATGCTCGTGGCTGTCACGTTGGAGGAACCTGACACCAGCTTGAAGAGCCCCGACCCCTTCCACCAGTTGTCCGACAGAGTGATGCCGGTCAACGTCGTGGAGTTTGACAGGTTGGTCAGCGCTAGCGTCACGGACATGTTCGAGCCAGTCTTGAGCACCCCGACGTCGATGATCCTCGTCGCCAGCAGCTCCGCCGGCTGCTGTATGACCGTGGCGTTGAGCCTGTAGACCTTCTCGAGGGGCTTCAGTTGAAGAGAATACGTGCTCTTGAACGAGGTGCGGTCGGACGTCACGGTTGCGTTGTCCGAGGAGACTACCACTCCGTCGAGGAAGCGTAAGACGATCGATGATGAAGAGCTTGCGTTCGCGGCCTGGATGAAGTGGATGGTCGAGCCGAAGTACTGCAGCATGTTCGGCAGAGATGAGGAGTCAAGCCCGCTGGATGTGATTGAGCCGAGCACAAGCCCGTGGGAGAAACCCGATATCCCGCGCTGCCCTTCAAGGGTGACGATTGGCGATTGAAGCTTCATGAAAGCCGAGGCAGTAATCGGCTGGACGAAACCACCCTCATTTGTGGGGATGAATCTGAGCAGGGTGGAAGGTGCGATAGAGCTGAAGGAGAAGGGCGCGAAGAAGGTGTAAACGCCAGTGGAGTTCGAGGTCGACTGGAAGGAGGTCAGCAGATACGAGCCGAACCTGCTGGCGGCGGCGCTTGCGTCAGAAAAGGTAACAGCTCCGACCGTCAGGAAGACGCCGTGGAGCGGCACGAATGGAACGGGCAGAACGTTGTATCCCTGAGGGCCGAACACTTGGAAGTCAGATACCCACGAGGTAGTGTCTAACGCGGTGACGTTGTACCAGGTCAGGCCGGGTATTGCCTCGACCGATGCGAGAGTCGGGTTCGACACGTTGATGTTGCCGAAGCTAAGGAACCAATAAGCGTCCGAGCCCGCCACGTAGGTCGTCAGCCTCTCCGTGTAACCGCCGACGGCTGCCGCGTGCGCATTCGGCGGGAATGCGGGGACGAACACCATCGAGATGATAATGAGGACTGCGAGTAGCTGCCTAAGCTTCAACTGAGACTCCGATGGCCGACCAGTTTGGGCTTTTAACTGTTGATGAATCCTATCGCTTTCTGACCGACTCTTCTGGCGGGTCGTCGACTCCCTTCTCGTCCAGCATGAAGACGGCGTCCCTCTCCGGGTGGTAGGGGCTGTCGACCATCCTCGCGATCCTGTTCTTTGCAGCCTTCCTGAGGTAGATCCTGTAGGTGCTCGTGTGCGCGACGACGTGGCCACCAGTCGGCCGTGTTGGGTCGCCGAAGAAAGAGTCCGGGGCGGCCTGGACCTGGTTGGTCACGACCACGGCGACGTTGTAAACCTCCGCCGTCCTTAGCAGCTGGTGCATGAACCTGTTCAGGCGTTGCTGCCTCTCGGCGAGCGTCGCCCTACCGACGAACTCGGCCCTGTAGTGCGCCACTGCGCTGTCTAGGATGACCAGCTTCACCTTGTTAGCCTCAATCACCTTCCCCATCTCCTTCACTATCAATTCCTGGTGAGCACTATTGTAGGCGCGCGCGACAGTGATCCTAGCTAGGACCTCGTCTGCTTTGAGCCCCCTCGACTCAGCTATCTCCTGTATCCTCTCTGGCCTGAAGGTACCCTCCGTGTCCACGTAGACCGAAGCGCCATCCACGCCCCCCTTCTCCTTGGGCAGCTGGGCCATCACGCAGAGCGTGTGGCAGATTTGTGATTTGCCGGATCCGAATTCCCCGAAGAACTCTGTCATCGCCCAGGACTCGACGCCACCTCCCAGCAGGTCGTCGAGGTTCTTCGAGCCTGTGCTGATCCTGTCTATCGCCAGCCTCTTCTTTAGCAGATCTGCAGCGTTGACGAAGTCGGGCTCCAACCTGCCGAGCTCCACCAGCTTCTTCCTCGCCTTGGTGTTCAGCTCGACCGCCTTCGTGAGGTCTATGTCGACCGCGTCCGCGATGTCCATCGGGCCCGCGGTGGCCAAGTCGAGCACGCTCGTGATACCCGCGTCGTTCAGCTTCTGCTTGGTCGCCGGACCGACGCCAGGCAGGGATGTTAGCTCCAGTTCCTCTTCCTCTTTAGTTTCGGTCAACAGTTCACCGACCCGCTCTGACCTAATTAAGTGTGAGCTAGGGAGAGATTCGTGAAACTGTTCTCGGGAAGAGGCTTGCAGACCGGATGTGCTTCAGCCCGGCAATCCACCGCGTACACCTCTCCACCCCGATCCCGAACCCCGAGTGGGGCGGCATTCCGAACTTCCTGAGTTCGAGGTACCAAGAGAAGGACTCGGTAGGCATGTCCTGGCTGGCGATTCGCTGCATCAGTTCTTTGTAGTCGTGGATCCTCTGCCCGCCTGTGGCAAGCTCGCCGATGCCTTCGGGCGCAATCAGATCCGCAGACTTCGTCACCTTCGGCCTGTCCGGATAGGTCATGTGGTAGAAGGCCCTCGCGGAGAGCGGATAGTCAGTGATGAAGAAAGGCGACTCCTGGCTCATGCTGACCGCCCTCTCGGCCTCGGTTGCGATGTCCTCGCCCCATTCGAAGGGGAATCCTTTCCGCGCCGCTATCTCCCTCGCCTCGTCGTAGGTGATTCGGGGCAACGGGAGGACTGGCTCCCTGATCTTTCTGCTAAGCGTCTTGAGGTCATCTTGCCCCCTCTCCAGAACCCGCCGGACCATGGCTGCGAGCAGCCCTTCCTGCAGCTTCATGTTGGCCTCCTGGTCGGCGAAGGCCTGCTCCGCCTCAATCATCCAGAACTCGGTCAGGTGCTTGGCCGTCTTCGACTTCTCCGCCCTGAATGCAGGCTGGAAGATCCAGACCTTCTGAAGGGCAGCGAGCGACGCTTCCTCGTAGAACTGGGCACTCTGACTCATGTACACCTTCTTGCCGAAGTAGTTCACCTCGAATAAGGTCGAACCCCCCTCGACTGCGGCCTGGACGAACGTGGGTGCGCTGATCAGGAAGAAGCCGTTCTCCCTGAAGTAGTCGAAGGCCGCGCCTATGACCTCCGTTCTGATCCTCATGGTCGCGATTGCCTTCGGCCCCCTGATGCTGAGGTGCCTCTTGTCGAAGAGGAAGGACGCAGACCTGACTGCGGTCCTAGTTATCGGCCAGCTTTCTGCAAGGGAGACAACCTCGAACTGCTCTGCAGCCACCTCCTTTCCGCCCGGCGCACGCGCGTCTTCCTTCACGCTGCCCCTCACGACCACTGCCGATTCCTTTGTCGCTGCCCTCGCCGCGTCGTATGCCCGCGAGGCCCCCTTCCTGGCTGAGACCTGGACGTAACCAGTTCCGTCCCTGAGGAGGACGAAGACTAGACCTCCCAATGTGTGCTTCCGTGCGACCCAACCCTTCAGCTCGACTCGGCCGCCGCTTCCCCGGATTAACTGGGAGGCAGTGACAGGAGCGAACCCTTCGCCACTCACGATGGCGGGCTGCGCTCGGTCGGGCTAAAAAGCATGATGCGGCCAGTCAGCCAACGGTTAAAGGAGCGCTGTCTTCCGCCAATCTCCGTCGGATTGCGCGGCGCTACAATCGTGAGATGGACGGGGAGGGGCAGGCTGGAGGACCTCGAAGGTGCGATAGCACGGATATTGGTAATCGAAGGGAAGAAGGCTACAATCTCGACTGCCGGTCGTTCCTTGCTTCTGGAAGGACCAGAGCCGGTTGGTGTCGCGGCACTCCTGGCATATCTCCCTGGTGTTGACTGGCTGGCGGTGGGTCGGTCGTCCGACTCTGTCAGAGGTCTTGCGGCCGAGCTGGCAAGGCTCGCCCGCATCTACGTGAGACCAGGCGGGAGGTTCGCCATCAGGGTGGAATCGGAGGATCCAAGGATGAAGCCCTCCGACCTCGCGGGTGCGGGGAACTCAGCTGTGCTCGATGCAGTGAAGGGTTCGCGGGTGAGCGAGGATGCGCCTTCCACTATCTTCAGGGTCGCGTTCGACGGGAAGCGCGGAGTCGCATCAGTCGAGATAGGTCGCGGCCCAGGAGGGACAGCGATGGGGAGGAAGGTGGCGCGGTGTCTTGTCTCCGGAGGGAAGCACAGCTCGGTGTTAGCTTGGGACGCGATGCTGTCAGGCTACTCAGTCCAGCTTGTTCACGCCGAGGCGGGCGATGACTCTTTGATGGCTGCAGCCCGCCTCTACGCCGAGCTCTCTCATCGGGTCGACCCGAACAGGCTGAGCCTGCTGGTGCTGCGTGGGGGAGGGGCAAGGCAGATGATATCCCGGTGGGCCCGCGGTATTCCAGGGGCAGCCTTCGCAGGGTTTCACGCGGAGTGCCACAGCGAGCCGAAGAGCATTGCGAGGAACGTCTACTTCCCGCTTTACTTCCTCCCCGAAGAGGAGTTCGACAGAATCTTCTCAGGGATGCGTGTCAAGTCCGTAGATTCGAGGGAGACCTGGGCAGGTGGGGGAGGGAAGGCTACGAGAGTGCTGACCTACGGGGGCGTCAGAGCTGATGTCAGTGCAGTCTTGGACGGCCTGAGGGGACGGCGGCCTCGACCATCCTGACAATTGCCATTCTCGCGTCGTAGCTCCTCGCTATCCTCCCGACTTCGGCTGCCTGGGAGAGGTAGGGCTCCGACATTAGAGCCTTGGCCGCTGACCTGAACGATTCTTGGCTAAGCTCGTCCTGACGGATGGAGATTGAGACGCCGAGTCTGGCAGCCTTCGCTGCGTTCCCCTCCTGCTCCGTCTGCCTCGGGATCGGAATGAGGAGGGAAGGCTTCGAGTTCGTGATTGCCTGAGCAACGGCCCCGTGGCCAGCCCTCGAGACGACGAAGTCGCAAGCGCCGTAGTAGAACTGGGATATGTCGCACCATCCGTATTCCCACCCTCCCCCCACCCTCCTCGCGGCGCGGCTGCCTTTCGGGTCCCCTTCCGCCAATACGAAGGCGTACTCACTTGCGAAGGCCGAGGTGATTTCGCGCGCCTTCTTGATCAGAGGGCCGCGTGTCCTGGGCGGACCCGAGATCTGCCAAAGGACCTTGGGGCGTCGGTCGCTGGCGAACTCTGCTGCGGTCCCGTCAGGTGCGTTGATCGGGGAGTCGGTGATGAAGCCTACGAACTCGGCGTTCTTCACATTGCCGCCGCGAAGGTTGGACTCGCTAATTGTGTAAGGAGGAGGTAGGTCGGGCAAGAGAATTCTGTCGCTCAGACCCCACAGCTTGGCCATCCCGGCTGTTGTGCCCTCCGAGAGCAGTAGGGAGGGTGTCCCCATCCTGGTGGCAGGCGCCGCCAGGTTCAGTTGGTTGAGGACAGTGTACGTCCTTACGTTCAGCATTCTGGCCGCAACGACAGTCGAAACGACCGAGTCGCTCAGCACCACGTCCGGTCCGAACCGCTTCATGTTGGCAAGCTCCATCCAGAGCTGCCTGTACGTCCTTGCCAGGATTAGGGGCGAGTTCGCCATCGTCCGCCTCATCGAGAGCTCGCCTTCCTCCGAGTAGGTCACGTCCGCGAGAGGAAGCCTGTTGCAGGCGTACCCCCTCTCCTCGATGTAGGAGGCCACCTCGCCCGAGCTGGAGAACCTGACATGCGAGCCTCTCTGACTGAGTAGGTCTGCGATTGAGAGCATCCTAGTCGCGTGACCCAGCCCCGAACCGAAGCAGCCGATGTAGACTCTCAATGGGAAGACACTCACAGGGGGCGCCTGACGACCCTTCCTCCGGGAGACTCCTCGGCGAAGATCTCTGCCTGGAATCGCTGCACCTCTGTGTCTTCGTCTAGCCAGGCGTCAGGGGTGAGTCCCGCCTTCATGCAGGTTTGGGACAGGAACTCTTCCGGCCCCCAAGAGTACTCGACAGGGACTTGGGGGAGGAGAAGGCCGCTGGTGTAGGCCTTCGAGACTATCAGGCCGTCCGTTCCCACCCTGACCCTGGAGGGCAGATCCGTCCTCTTCCTCACCTTCAAAGTCTCAGGTTGCGTTAGGACGCTGACTTCGACGATGATGCCGTCCAGCTCCTCCTTACGGACTGGTGGGAACCTCGGGTCCTGCGAGGCGGCCAGGACAGCCACCTCCTCCACTGCCTCCCCGAGGGGCTTGACTGGGAGCGGGTAGCCTATGCAACCCCTGAGCGTCTCCCCCAGCTGGGCAGCAAGGTTCAGGGTGACGAAGACCCCGCGTTTCTCGGAGAGCGTGCCAGTTCTCCAAGCGGTCCGCTTCGTCTTCCCCGTGCGGACGAACTCCTCGATAGAGGCTCGCGCGACCCCGACGACTGTCTTTCCTTCTTCTGTTGTCAATGACAAGGGCTGATCACGAATCAGTGCGGACGGCTGGCTGCGAAGAGCCGCTCGAGCCTCCTTAACTTTTTCCAGTGGCTTCCCTTCCAGTACAACTTGCCACAGTTGGTGCATTCATGGAAGGAGCGGTGCCTCTCTGCAACCGACTTTGGGAGCCCAGTGAGAACGTCGGCTCTGCTCACCTGGACCAAGCTGCCGTTGCAGAGAGAGCAGAGCGGGTCCCCTGGGCTGAGTCTCAGCCCCTTCTTCCTCGTCCCCGCGAGCATGGATGATATCCTTCTTCCGTCCGTACTGCCGACGACTAACAGGACGCCCAAACCGCTTCTCTCAGCAACCGAGGCGAGCCCCCGGTCGGCTGTGACGATAAACCTACGCTGAGACTTTGCGGTCCGCAGCAGCCCAGCGTCGTCCCCTCCTTTGTAATAGACCGTGTCGAAGCCGAAAGCCCTGAGCTTCCTGGCTAGCGAACCGAGCATCGCGTCGGCGACAAGCCTCGTCGGCGGCATTCGGGTGCAACCCGCCTATCGTGTGACCTCTGCTGAACGGACCGCCGCGTAGAGCCTCTTCGCTGAAGGGTCTTTCTCGAAGTGGCTCCTTATGGGGGAGACACAAGTATCTAACGCGGCGGCCACGCTCCTCTTGAGGTCTGCCGGATGGAGCGACCCACTCCTGTATGCCGTCTCCAGTTCTTCGTAGGACCCGAACTCGACGTTCCCGCCGTACTTCTGAGTCCGCTCGACCTTCAGCGAGGTGGCCTTCCTGAATACGATGTACTTCGAGTACTCTAGTACCGGGTTTCCTTGAATGACCTTGGCAGGGCAGTATGCGAGTCCAAGCTTCTTGGATATCTCCTCGGTCGTGTCGTGCACAGAAATCGAGGTCTCCGGTTTGCTCTTGCTCATCTTGCTCGCTATCTCCCTGTCTATCGCTGTGTTCTCGTCGAAACCCTCGGGTTCCTTCACACCCTGCAGGCCCATCAGCATGTGGTGGTGCACGGCGACGGGCTTCTTCCATCGGAGCTTCTCAGCCACCTCCCTCGCCAGGATGTTGGCCCTGCGTTGGTCCACCCCGAGCTGGCAGATGTCTACGTCCAGCCAGAAGATGTCAGCCACCTGCATGATCGGGTACATCACAGTGGATGTCTGAATGAGGTCCTTTGACGTCCTTCCCGCTATGGTAATCGCCCTGCTGCTCCTCGCAAGAGTCACGTTCTGCGCCACCCTGATTACCTTCTTCCAGTAGTCGTCTCCCTTCACCGCGTCGCTCGTCCAAAGAATCTCGACGTCCGTCATATCTACCCCTGCAGCCTTCCAGACCTCGATGAAGTAGCGGCCGACATCCTGTATCTTTTCAAGGTCGCCTCCCATCTTGTTGTTCAGCCAGGCGAACCAGTCAGCGATCCAGAGCTTTACGTGGACTCCGGCCTTTTGGAGGTCGGCTATGTTAATCGCTCGCAGGACGCCGAAGGCAATGTGGGCGAGGCCGCTCGGCTCAAAGCCGTCGTAGGCTGAGGGATGGTTGTTCGTCTCGAACAGCTCTCGGAGTTCTTTCTCCGTGATGATCTCTTCGCCAACCCGCCTTACGCACTCGAGCCTCGTCTCAGTGTCCAAAGCTGCGCCTACCTCTTCCTGTCGCCGATAAAACCGTTCACGACTGCTGGAGCGAGAAGGAGATGGCAGCCACGACCAGCCCGAATATCAGTAGAGCAATAGCCTGGTGGACGGCCACAAGAAGCGCGTTCAGCTCGTTCGCGACAACCACCCCGCCGAGGACGATTTGGAAGACGAGGAGTATGGACGCAACAATGAGGGACCTCTTGACAGAACTCTTCACTGCCTGGCCCCTCAATCCGACAAAGGTGGTGGCGAAGAGGAAGAGCGCCGACAGGGCTGCAAGAAGCCTGTGCGTGTACTCAACGACCGGACCCAGCTGCGGAGCCGGCAGGAGATTGCCGTTGCATAGAGGCCAGTCAGAAGGCACCTGTGAACCGCACGCCTCGCCGAAACCGCCAGCAGCCACGTAGGCTCCGACTACGATTAGCGCGAAGAGGATGAAGACTGTGATGCCGAGCAGGAAGTTGATGCCCTTCAAGTCGGTCGCGACTCCCCGCGGTTCAGGCCTTAAATGGTTTGAGTCTAGGACGCCACAATCGAGTCCAGCTTGCTCTTGAAGACGTTCGGCGATGCTGCGCCGACGACAATGTCCTCGACCTTGCCCTTCGAGAAGAACATCACAGTAGGGATGCTCATTATCCCGAACTGCATGGCGAGCTCCTGGTTCGCGTCTGTGTCAATCTTCACGAACTTCGCCCTGCCCGCGTACTCCTTCGACAGTTGTTCCATGATCGGTGCCACCATCTTGCATGGTCCGCACCAGTCGGCGTAGAAGTCAACGACAACGGGAAGCTCCGAACCAACCACCTCGCTCTGGAACTTGCCGCCTTCGATCTTCAGAATCGTGTTGCTCATTTTTTGTCTGTTGGTTCGGATTCCTGACTGGTTAATAATTTTGCCTGTTAATAAGGTCGGGCGAGCCATCCTTTCCTGTCCGCGGCCAGGGCCCAGCCAACTACTGCTTCCCTCCCAGCCTTAGCTGGGGCGTGTCCGTCAACTCGCGCAACGGCGTGACGCTCGGCGCCTCCCTCCTGTTATCGAAGGTCGCCAGGGTCCCCATCGAGACGCATCGGGCCACCAGCCTTTGGAAGTCGAAGTGCTTGGAGCAGTCCTCGATGAGTTCTGCCTTCACCCTAGTCTTGGGGTGCCTGGTGACGATGGAGCAACAGTCCCTGTACTCCTCTACAGACGGCTCGTAGGTCCCGATCTTCTTCCCTAGTTGGACAATCTCTTCCTTGTCGTAACCCAAGACAGGCCTCAGGATTGGGAGGGAGGAGCCCGAGTCGAAGACGGCGATGTTCCAGAGGGTCTGAGAGGCTGCCTGGGAGAGGCTGTCGCCAGTTGAGACAGCTGACGCGGAGAACCGCGGCGCCAGACTCTCTGCGGTCATCCGCATGAACCTCCTGAAGAGAGAGGGCTCTGCGTCAGCGGGCGCGTCGGATGTGGCCACTTGGTAGTCGGCGAAAGGCATGAGGAGCAGGTTGCTCCTTCCGCTGTACTCGGTCAGCAACCTGACGATCCTGGCCACCTTGCTCTTCAGGGCATACTCGGCGTCGGGTGCGGAGTAGAAGTGGAGGTAGACTGGCTGGCAGCCCCTCTTCATCAGCAGCCACGCCGCCACGGGCGAGTCGATTCCGCCGGAGAAGAGATGCATCACCTTCCCTGCGGTGCCGACGGGGAGGCCTCCCGGACCCCTCACCTTCGCCGAGTAGACGAGCGCGCGCCCCTTCAACACGTCCACGTGTATCGTCGTTGACGGGTCGGTGAGGTCCACCTTCCTGTTGGTGGCCACGACCACATCCCCCCCGAGCCTCCTTGCAAGTTCGACAGAGCCAATGGGGAACGACTTGTCGGACCTCCTCGCTGCCACCATGAACGTGCCAGCATCGCCCCTAGCAGCCTCGACGACCGTGGAGCTGATCGAGGAGTAGTTCGCAGGCGTAACGGATGCCTTCGCGAACCAGGCCACGCCGAATACCCTGGAGAGCCTTCTCTCGACCTCGCTTTCACCCGCAGCGGTTTCGACGAGGTACCTCCCGTCACTCGACTCCACTTCGACTTCACTCGCAGTAGCCATCGCCCTCCGGATGTTCCGCCTCAGGACTCTCGCAAATTCTGGCCGGTTCTTTCCCTTCAGCGCGATTTCGGAGTAGTGGACGACGTACGTGCTCGGCATCCGTCTCCCAGCGACAGGTCCCGCCTCATAAAGGGTTCCGGCTAGACGACGGCCCCGACCATCGCGATGAGGAAGATGACAGCGAGGTAGGGGGCAGAGAACTTGAACGCTAGCCACGCATTCGCCTTGGTGGGAGACCTCAGGAGCTTGATGTTCGTCGCCAGAAGCAGAGCGTCGAATACGATCGCCGCCACCAAGTAGATGAGGAGCCCAATCCCATTCAGAAAGGGCGAGACGAGAAGGCTGACCGGAATCAGAAGCAGGGTGTTCGCGACTATGTACTTCGATGCCCTCGCGGAGCCGACCACGGACGGCAGCATGGGAATGCCGACCGCGGAGTAGTCCTCCTCCATCAGGACCGCCAAGCTCCAGAAGTGGCTGGGGGTCCAGACGAATACGAGCGCACCCAGGATCCAGCCAACAATCGGGTTGGCGAAGGTCACAGCGTACCACCCGGCGAGGGCGGCGCAGCTGCCGGCGAAGCCACCGAGGACTATGTTCCAACTCGTCCTTGGTTTCAGGAAGATAGTGTAGACTGGGATGTAGACGAAGGCGCCTAGCCCTATGAAGAAGGTGGCCACCAAGTTCACGGTCAGGAAAGCCACGATGATACCGACGGTGAGCAAGGCGGAGCCGAGAATGACGGCGTGGCTCGGGGGGACAATCCGCTGGGCAGGCAGGGGCCGGTTCTGGGTCCTCTTCATCTTGGCGTCGATGTCCATCTCCAAGTAGCTGTTCAGGGTCAGGGAACCCGCCGCGGCCAAGGTCCCCCCCACGAGGATGCCTACTAGGACGGGGATTGGAGGAAGACCCCGCGAGGCTATGACCGAGGAGCCGACTGCGACGAAGACCAGCAGTGGGGTAATCCTGGGCTTTGTCAATGCAAGATAGTCTGAAAAACTCACGTGAATGAGACCTGATTGTTATTTTCGACCCGATGAGTCTCGTATATTGCCTTTGCCTTCGCGGGCGTGAGGAATGTTGGAGGTGTCATCGAACTTCGACAGCCAGGCTGTGGGAGATTAAGTATGATTTCCAATTGCGGTTTCGCTGACCGTTAGGAGGAGAGGAAATTGAGCGAGCCCAATTCTCGAGAGTGGGACCTGCGGGATGTGGAGAACTGGTTTGAGACCGAGGGCTCGGTCGGTCGTCTGCATAGAAGGATCGTTATCACCCAGAGAGACCCGAGGCCGTTGGAGAAGATTCGCGGCGCACTACGGAGGGAGTTGGGAATCGAAAAGTGTCGCATAGCACGGAAGAACACCGGGTATGACCTCTGGCTACCGATAGAGGAGAGCGCAATATTCGCTAAGCATTTCAAGAGCAGGGTGAAAACCGAGAAGGCGGTGAGAGACTTAGAGCTTGAGAGGTTGATACTTGAGCCGGCTAAGACCGTCAGGAAGACGAGGAAGAAGGCGAGAGAAATCTTGCTCAGTTAAGGTCTCATAAACACTTTTAAGAAATCTGAATTGGTCGGTTCGTTGTCCCGCGGTAGCTCAGCCTGGTAGATCCGAAAGGAGCCAATAGCTTCCGGCTGTAGTGGTCGGCTCTCGGCTGACCCGTCCAGCCTACACAGGCAACAGTAACCGGAGTGTCGTCGGCTCGAAACGCGCTTCGCGCGCGTGTTTCCGACCCGCGGGACCCCAACTCCGATTCGTACAGGATTTGGCCAACCTTCTTAAGCGCAGACTGAAATGGGCGCGGCGATTGGCATGCGGCTGTGGATTCCTCTGGCCATGGTCGCCGTCATCGTGGTCGCATACGCTTTCTTCTACGTCCTTGGCTCGCTCGAGCAGCAAGGCGCGACCTCATTCGGTTTGGCGAACACGGTTGGACTCCTCGCGGTCGTCATCGGAGTCATAGCTGCCGGAATGATTCTGCGGAGGGCCACTCCGAATTGACCGGAAACGCTTAAGAACGCTCCGTCGGTCTTGCCCCGACGAGCTTGGATTCCGAGTTCCTTGCCCTCTCCGCCGTCTTCATTCTGTTGGGCGTTGCCGGGATTGTGCTCTTCTACGGGCCGATGACGCCCGCGGGCGACTCCTGCTACTGCCTTATACCGAGCCCAGAGCCCGGAGCAGCCCAGGGAACGTCTAGCATCCTCCTTGCGCTGGGCGTGCTCTTCTTCCCGATGGGGCTGATGAAGGGAGGTTTGCCCTCGCTGATGAGGGGCCCGGGCGCAGCTCCAAAGCCGGCTCCAGGCGGACAGGCCTACACACCAGTCCAGCTGGCAAGCGGCGGGCTTCTTTCACTCGGCATCATTCTCGTGGTCGTCGGCGTCGATCTTGTCCTTGTACCTGGATACCTCGTGCTGGGGAGCACAGCGGTGACCGCTGCCGGCGGAGTTCTCGCCGTGCTTGGCGCCCTCGCCATGTACTTCGGGTCGAAGAGACCCAAGAGCAGCCAGCAGTAGGAGCTGCGGCAGTAACAGTCCGAGCCCGACGAAGCAACCGTTTTTATTCGATTACGAAGGGGGTTGCGCCACAATTGAGTACACGATCAAAGAAGCCAAAGGTTCCTCCGGCGAAGAAGGCACTGGTGGAGGAGAAGCCCGCGGCTCCAGAGAGGGTCGGCATGGTCAGACCGAAGGGGTCGGCACCGATTGCCATGGTAAGCGTCAGGCATGAGGGAGAGATTGTCATGAGGGCAGGCAGGGGATTCTCCTTCGGAGAGCTTGGCGATACTGCCCTCCCTCTCCTGACTGCAAGAAGGTGGAAGGTTCCGTTGGACCTGAGGAGGAGGAGCACACTCGCAGCGAACGTCCAGGCCCTGAGGAGGTGGCACGAGCACGCGCCGAAGGCCGCTGCACCGAAAGTCGCGGCACCGATGGAGCCAAAGGAGCCGCGGGAACACAAGGAACCGAAGGTGGCCCCGAAGAAGGAGAAGGCGAAGAAGCCAGTCGCCAAGAAACGTGCCGCTGCAGGAAAGAAGAAGCCGAAGCGTTAGCTCACTCAGAGCGCGCCATCATGAAGAGGTACTGCTGCGCGTGGCCCGCGTACCTGCCGAAGTGTCTTCTCGCCGAGGCGGAGATGCGTTCGTAGTCTCTCGACGTCAGGCTCGGCTTGGCCCCGCCCAGCTTCTTCCTGAGCCTGGGGTCGAGGAGGTGGGGATAGAATCTCGCCAGGGACCTGGCAATCCATACATCAATCGGGAATGCTTCGTCCTTGCCGCATGAGAAGAGCAGGACGCAGTCCGCGACCTTTGGACCGACGCCGAGCAGGAGCTTCTCTCCGGATAGCCTGCGGAGGAGAAGGTCGCGCGCGCCTTCGTAGTCGAGCAGCGACAGCTCTCCGAGGTCTATCCTTCCCTTATCGACAGCGTCCGCGACCTTCTTCAGGTACGGCGCTCTGTACCCCAGGCCGCACTCCTCCAGCTTCCCGAGCGATGCCTCGGCGAGCGTCTCCGCCTTTGGAAAGAGGTGGTAGGTGGCGCCCTCGAACTCGATCGTTTCCCCGTACGCGGCGCAGACGTTCGACACCATCGTCTTGATCCTCGGGATGTTCGAGTTGGTTGCAAGCACGAAAGAGGCAAGGCACTCCCACCCGTCCTGCCTGATCAGGCGCATGCCGAAGAACTCCTGCACCGCGCTCGTGATCGTCTCGTCTTTCATTATCGACACTAGGATTGGCTGGAGGTCTTCGTCAAGCCTGAAGTAGTTCCTGACGAACGCACCGTCCAGCTCGTCTGTGCTCGACCCACACCTGAGCGAATCCCCTTCCTGCTTGACTTTCAGCACGCCCCCGTTTAGGATGCCGTACCACCACTCGTCCCTGTGCTCCCACCTGAAGACCTGCCCGCTGTCCAACGTGTAGTCGAGGCTGAAGGGCGTCCGTGGCCCCACCGTGAACTCCATTTCTGAGTGTTCTGTTAGGCTTGCGTCATAATTGGGTCTTACGCAGGTTTTCATATAGGCTAGGGCGGCTTCGGGACGCAGATGCGAAGCTACGAGGACAAGACGCCAGATTCCAGGAGGCTCTTCGAGAGGGCGAGGAAGGTCTTCGCGGGAGGGGTCAACCACAACGCGAGATACTACGAGCCGTATCCGCTCTTCGCCAGCAGGGCCAAAGGGCAGCACGTCTGGGACGAGGACGGCAATCGGTACGTCGACTACTGGATGGGGCACACGGCGCTCATCCTCGGACACTCGCCGGCAGTGGTCGCCAAGGCTCTGAGAGAGCAGGTGGGCAACGGGACGCACTTCGGGATGAGCAATAGGTTCTCAGTGGAGCTCGGAGAGGAGGTGCAGAGGTCTGTGCCGTGCGCGGAGATGCTCAGGTTCTGCAACTCAGGGGCGGAGGCGACGATGTATCTCGTCAGGCTCGCGCGCGCTTACACGGGAAAGAGGACGGTAATCAAGATGGCCGGGGGCTGGCACGGGTACAACACCGAACTGAACAAAGGAGTCCACGGTCCGTTCGACAGGACTGAGGGCAAGGGCATCCTGGCAGAGGAGCAGTCGCACGTGAAGACGGTGAGGTTCAACGACATTGAAGCAGTGAGGGCCGCCGTCAGGAAGGAGAGGGGCGACGTGGCGGCCATCTTCCTGGAGCCTGTGCTGGGAGCAGGCGGGTGCATTCCGGCAGACAAGGATTACCTGAAGGGCCTGAGAGAGCTCGCGGACTCGTCGGGGGCCCTGCTCGCATTCGACGAAATCATTACCGGCTTCCGGGTTGCGCTCGGCGGCGCCCAGGAGAGGTACGGCGTGAAGCCTGAGCTTTCGGCGTTCGGAAAGATCGTCGGCGGAGGGCTCCCGATAGGGCTTGTCTGCGGGATCAAGGAGGCGGTCGCGCTTGCGGACCCCGCACGGAAGGAGAGGTTCGTCTCGATTGGGGGCGGGACGTTCTCAGAGAACCCGCTGACGATGGTGGCCGGGCTGGCCACAGTGAGATACCTTCGCAGAAACGCGAGGAGTGTCTATGACGGGCTTGAGGAAAAGGGAAGGAGGCTTCGAAGCGGGGTTGACAGGGCGCTGAGAGAAGCGGGCGTGGAGGCCAGCACTACAGGCCTCGGCTCTCTTTTCCTCACACACTTCAACGGCGCCCCGAGAAACGCACAGGAGGCCTCGAAGGGCAACAGGCTCGCAGCCCACAGGTACTGTCTCGACCTGATGTCGGAGGGAATCTTCATCCTCCCGGCTCACGCGGGAGCCATCTCGACCGCCCACACTGAGAAAGACATCGAGTCGCTGATATCAGCAAGTAGAAGGGCAGCCGTTCACTTGAGAAAAAGCAGAAGTTAGGATCACAAAATGGGAGGGAAGAGGTCGACAACCTCTTCATGTTCGAGAACGCCTCGCGAAAAGAAGCAAACTCACCGGTCCGGCTCGATGTGTGCTTAATAGTGAACCGAGACCAACACATTGTTGCCTGAATCAGGCAGAGACACACGCCAGAGCGAAACCGAAAAGCTGCTGGAGCGAATACCGAAGACTAAACGCCTAGACCTCGGGTCGTTACAACGCGAGGAAGTCGACGCCATCCGAGACGCAGTGGACGAATTGCACAACACCATGGGGTTGTCACTCCTTGAGATCTCGAAAATGTTGGACAGGTCGTTTACTTTTGTGTGGGGGCTCTCTAGAAGGCTAGCGGTTAAGACTCGAACGCCAGCCGAAGCGAACAGGCTCTCAGCACCAAAGAGGACAATGCGGACGAAGACCCCGTTCGATGGATGTCTTCGCTGCCGGAGGTACCTTGAAGGGTTTGCGGAAGGTGACCTGGACGTAAGAAAAGTGAGTAGCGAGGCCGTAATGGCCTCGTCGACTACCACCCATCCCGCATTTTCCTCTTGCTTCAGATCCCTGTTCCAAGGGTATGGTCCAGTGTATCACTACCCTGTTTTCGACAGGACCGGCGGATACAGATGGAAGGTCGCCGCAAGACTCGATGACAGCTTTTCATTCATGCTGCCCGAAATCAGGAGGGATCGACCGAGATATCTGGAGGACCCAGAAGCGTTCCTCGCCTGGCTGGCCGGGCTGGTGGATTCAGACGGTACGATAGGGATAGTTCGGTCTGGGAAATATCTACGGGTGAACCTTGTCATTGCAAACCAAGACATGGAACTACTTCAGCACCTCAAAAGAGAGCTCTCTGAAGCAGGGTTTCACCCGACCGGGCCATACGTTTCAGCAAAGAAGGGCTACGTAACTCCCACCCGGAAGATTCGCCATCGCGAGGACATGATGTCGCTGCAGCTCCAACGTGCCAGTGAGGTCGGGGCGATTCTGCCAAGTCTTCCGCTAATGCATGAGGAAAAGATGCGGCGTAGAGAACTAGTCCTCAGTTTCAGTGCAAGTGAACGGTGGGTGGAGGTCGAACAGCTGGTAGAAGCCTTCCGGAGAGACATCAAGGACGCAGTGGCCGATTATTCACGGGTGGCTCGCGAAGAGTACGAAAAACGGGAATTGGGGAAGACTAACCCGAGGCCTTCCCCAGTCTAGAGTCCACATCGGACCAGTTGACGACGTTCCACCACGCTTCAATGTATTTCGGACGATCTGTGCCGTAGTCAAAGACCCATGCGTGCTCCCAAAGATCGAGCCCGAGGAGTATGGGCATCTGAGCCAGGTGCATGAAGTTCTGCTTTTCGACTTGGGTCATGACAAGTTGGTCGATTTCCTTGTCGTAAAGGAGAAGGGCCCACCCGCTGCCCTCGACCGTCTTGGCTGCGTCGGTGAACTGGGACCTGAATTTGTCGAAACCGCCGAAGTCCTTGTTGATCTTGTCCGCAAGCTTGCCTCCAGGGGTACCTCCGCCTTTTCCGGAGGGAGCCATGTTCGGCCAGAAGATGGAGTGGAGTTTGTGGCCGTCGACTGCGAAGCTGTAGTCCCTTAGGACTGCTCTCATGTCTATCTGAAGTTCGCCCCTTCTAGCCTTCTCAAGCTTCTCTAGGGCTGCGTTCGCGCCGTTCACATAGGCTTGGTGGTTCTTCGTGTGATGGAGTGTCATGGTCTTCTCGGAGATGTGTGGTTCTAATGCGTTGTATGCATATGGTAGCGGTGGAAGTGTGTATGTCTTAGCCATGGGTCGCCGCCGACCTTCATTCAATAAAAATCTTGCTGAACCCCAGAGCCCGACCTGATGACGCTCAGCACGGCGTCCTGAACCCGGATGCACGGGATACCGAAGCGGCTGCAGTACTTGGCCAGGTCCTTGTCCACGGTTATCAGCGTCACCCCACCCTTGCTTTTCACGAGGTACTCGAAGATCTCGTCATCGTCGATGCTCTTGCTCGAGTCTTCGTTGCCCCTGAGGGCCATCTGGACGGTCACGCAGTCAATGCCGGCAGAGGAGAGCTCCTTCGCGAGCCCGCTCAGCATCTGGTCGACGACGTACTTCATCGGACCCTTGACCTACGCTGTTATGGAGGGCTTCGACTTCTTCGCCTTCTGCCAGTCGTCCAGGAAGCGCTTCAGCCCTGCCTCCGTCAGGGGGTGTTGTATCATCTTCTCCATCACCTCGGGCGGCATGGTCGCTATGTCCGCCCCTATCTTCGCAGCTTCGAGCACGTGCTGCGGGTGTCTTATGCTGCCGACGAGAACCTTTGCCTTCATGCTGTAGTTCCGCCTTATCGCGACCAAGTCCTCGATGACCTGCATTCCTCTCTGGCCCACGTCGTCCAGCCTGCCGATGAAGGGGCTGATGTACGACGCGCCGGCCTTCGCGGCGAGCAGCCCTTGGTTGGCCGAGAAGACGAGGGTCATGTTGACCTTGATGCCCATCGCGGTCACGGTCTTGGTGGCCCTTAGCCCCTCGGGTATTATCGGTATCTTCACCACGACGTTGCTCGCGAGCGTAGAGAGGTGTTTCGCTTCCCTCACCATGCCGTCGTGGTCCGTGCTGACAACCTCAGCGCTGACAGGCCCCTTCACCTCCCTGCAGATGTCGACTATGATCTGCTCGAACTCACCTTCTTCCTTCGAGACGAGGGTCGGGTTGGTCGTAATGCCGTCGACGATGCCCATCTGGTTGAACTTCTTTATCGATGCCAAGTTGGCAGTGTCGAGGTAGAGGTCCAATTTGGAACTCGGAGGTTGCGACGTTATTTAAGGACGGCGAAGTCGAACGCGACTATCTCAGGGAGAGAGACGCTCTCTCTATGTCAGCGGCGGTGAGGCCGTACTTCTTCATGAGCTCCCCCGCGTCTCCGCTCTCGCCGAAGGTGTCCATCACCCCGACCCTCTTCATCGGGACAGGGTGGCCCTCCACCAAGACCTCCGCAACAGCGGAGCCCATTCCTCCCATGATGTTGTGCTCCTCGGCGGTGACCACGCGGCCGCACTTCTTTGCGAACCTCAGTATCGTGTCCGCGTCGATAGGCTTTATCGTGTGCAGGTCGATCACCGAGGCTGAGACGCCCTTCGACTTTAGCGAGTCGGCGGCCTTCAGCGCCTCTGGGACGAGAATGCCGCACGCAAAGATCGCCACGTCGCCCCCCTCTCTGATGATGTTCGCCTTGCCGAAGCGGTACTCGAAGCCGTTCTCGTAGACGACCGGCGTCGTCGGCCGGGTGAGCCTGATGTAGAAGGGCCCCGGGATGTCAGCCACAGCCTTCACTATCGCCTTCGTGGAGACCGCATCGCATGGGACGACCACCTTCATCTTGGGGATCGAGCGCATTATCGCAATGTCCTCGACCTGCTGGTGGGAAGCGCCGTCCGGGCCTACGGAGATGCCGCCGTGGGAGCAGACAATCTTCACGTCTAGGTTCGGATAGGCGACGTTGTTCCTGATCTGGTCGACGCACTTGCCGGGGACGAAGATGGCGTACGTGCCAGCGTACGCTATCTTGCCAGCCAAGGCAAATCCCGCGGCAACCCCGACGAGGTTCTGCTCCGCGATACCGAGGTTGAAGAAGCGCTCTGGGAACTTCGACGAGAAGACGCCTGACTTTAGTGAGCCGGTGGTGTCTGCGCCCAGGACGACGACGCGCGGGTTCGTGCTCCCCAGCTCGAGGAGGGCCTCCCCGTAGGCGTCCCTCATTGCGGCCTGCCTGACGGACATCAGGATTCCCTCAAAGCGGCCAACGCCCTTTCCCTGAGGACCCCGATTGCGGCGACAGGGTCCTTCTTGGCGTACACTCCCGCTCCAGCCACCAAGACGTTCCCTCCCCTCTTAACCACTTCGTGGACGTTCTCTGGCTCGACGCCTCCGTCGATTTCCACGTCTGTCTTTACGCCCGCCTTCTCGACCATCGCACTAATCCTGCTGAGTTTCGGCATCACGCTCATGTCCATGGCCTGGCCACTGAATCCAGGATTGACTGTCATCACGATGACTGCGCTGAGGTCGCCCAGCCTCTCCTCGGCCCACCTGGGCAGGCTGCTGGTCGGCTTTATCGCGAGCCCTATCTCCTTCCCTTTTGCTCGCACAATGGAGTGGAGCTGGTCGAAGCGGTCGGCGTTCAGGACCTCGACGTGGAACGTCAGGAGGTCCGACCCGGCGTCCAGGAACTTCTCAGCGTAGAGAAGCGGCTGGTCTATCATCAGGTGCGTGTCGAACTTCAGGTCGCAGTGCTTCCTGAGCGCCTTCACGGTCCCGGGACCGAAGGTTATGTTCGGAGCGAAGTGGCCGTCTATGACGTCCAGGTGGAGCTGGTCAGCGCCACCCTTTTTCGCCAACTCGGCCGCCTCCCGGAGGTCTCCGAGGTCCCACGCGAGTATCGATGGTGCTATCCGGACTTGCCTCAAGTGATCACTTCAATTCGTTGAGCACGTCAGGCATCGTCTCCTTGGAAGGGGCTGTGCCGTGGTAATGAGGCGACCACTCCATGAACGAGATTCCCTTGCCCTTCACTGTATGCGCAATGATGACGGTCGGCCTGTTCTTTACGCTGGCTGCCAGGTCGAACGCGTCGATCAGCTGAAGGTAGTCGTACCCGTCAACCTCGATGACGTTCCAGTTGAAGGCGCGCCACTTCGAGGCGAGTGGCTCTATCGGCATGATTTGCTCAGTCAGGCCATCCTGCTGAATCCCGTTCCTATCGATTATCGCAGTGAGGCTGTCCAGCCTGTACTTGGACGCCGACATCGCAGCCTCCCAGACCTCGCCCTCCTGCTGCTCCCCGTCGCCCATCAGGACGTAGGTCCTGTAGGCCTTCCTGTCCAGCTTGGCTGCGAGAGCCGTGCCGATGCCGAGGGAGAGGCCGATGCCTTCCGAGCCGGCCGGTGCCTCCACGCCAGGGATCCCCAGCGTTGGGTGGCCCTGTAGCCTTGAGCCGAGCTTCCTAAGCGTCATCAACTCCTCGGACGGGAAGTAGC
Source organism: Nitrososphaerales archaeon (assembly GCA_032906765.1). Classification (NCBI taxonomy): domain Archaea; kingdom Thermoproteati; phylum Nitrososphaerota; class Nitrososphaeria; order Nitrososphaerales; species Nitrososphaerales archaeon. The sequence goes on along the minus strand of JAJTZB010000002.1, from coordinate 12,959 downwards.
CCGCCTGCGCGAGAATCGCGTAGAGGAGCGGAGCTGCGTGGCCCTTGCTCAGGAAGAACCTGTCCCTGTCCTCCAACTTCGGGTTCTTCGGGTCGTAGTGCATCACATGGAAGTAGAGTGTGACGAGCAACTCGACTGCGGAAAGAGAGCCGCCTGGGTGGCCCGAGCCAGCCTCAGCGAGACTCTCAAGGATGAGCTTCCTTGTGTTCCTCGAGACCTCCTTCAGCCTCAGTATCTCTTGGGCTGGCTCCATTACCTCCTCACCGGCGCCTGGACTATCCTGCGCGCGAAGTCGCCCACATCGGCTGTCCGAGCCTCAAGGTCATGGACGGAGAGGGAAGCAGTCCTCGGCAGTTCGCTCCTCACCCCTCCCGCCAAGTTGCTGAGGATGGACGCCTGGTAGGGCGTTCCTCCGGAGGCGACAGACATCGCAAAGACCCCAGTCATGGCGTCCCTCACGCCCACTTTGCTGAACAGGTTCTTCTTGCCCCCCATGGGCGGGAAGTGCGTCATGTTCTCGCTGTCGAAGAGGGTGATTCCGAGGTCGCCCCTTGTCACGAGTATGGCCTTGCATTCGAGCCTGCTTATCAGGTTCACAGCCATGTTCCTCAAGCTCGTCTCGTTGACCATGCTCATGCCTATAGCGTGCGCCGCCTCTTCTAGGTTCGACTTCACGTACGTGACGCCCGCGAAGTCCGAGTAGTGGTGCATCTTAGGCTGGCCGACGATTATCTTTCCAGCCGCATGCGCTTCGTCAACGATTCCGCTGATGAGGCTGCTCGTGACTGCGCCCTTGTCGTAGTCCGATATCACGACGCAGTCGACATCCTTTATCTTCGGCCGGGCGTTTGCGAGGAGCCTCTTCGAGAGCTCAAGAGGGGCGTCCCTCCTGTCTTCCCTGTCTATCCTGAGCATGTGGAAGTTGTTGACCATGATCCAAGTCCTGAGAGAGGTCGGCCTGCTGCCGTCGACAACCACTCCGCCGTGCCCGACCCCCGCCTTGTCGAAGGCAGAGCCGAGCCAGGTCCCAGGCTCGTCCGGGCCAACAAGGCCCACGACGTTAACCGAAGCACCGAGCGAAACGAGCTCCCTGGAGAGGTTCGCAGCGCCTCCTGGAAGGAAGGTCTCCCCAATGAGGTCTCCTGCCGGGACTGGCGCCTCCCTTGCTAGCTTCCTCGCAGCGACTTCGACGAACCGGATGACTATGATGTCCCCAACTACGAGGACCCTCCTGCCTTGGAATTGTTTCAGGAGAGACGTCAGTTTCTCAGGGTCGACGTTCTCCAGAGGCATCATTTTTCGATGTGATGGACGGTGCTGGCCTTTTTAAGGCTCTGCTAGGTTGTCGGGTCACGCCTCAACCACCTAACTTCGGGACTTCTGCTCGGAGGATTGGAGCCGTCGTCGCCTCGTTCCCCTTCACAGCTTCATCTGTGCCCCGCGCTCCTGCCTGAACCATTGGCAGACATGGTATCTTCCCGCGCCTCTCGATGTTCACCGCAGCATTGAGGTCGCGGTCGAGCTGGCACCCGCATTGTGGGCATAGCCAGCTCCTTTCAGTGACCGTCAACTTTTTGTTGACGTAGTGGCAATTGGAACACTCCTTAGACGTGTTCCTAGGATTGACGAACTCGACTTGAACCCCAACCCACGCCGCCTTGTGAGCGATCTGCTGTTGGAGCTGCCGGAACGGCCAGAGGTTGGCCCTTCGGCGTGAATCATGTCCCTTTCCGTTTCCCTTCTTGTGGGCCTTCCGAACCCCCTTAAGTCTCTCGAGGACGATTGCCTCCCTGTTCTTGACAGCCTTCTCAACGACCTGCTTGGAGATGACGTTGAGGGTCTGCTTGACGCGTTCCTTCTCCCTCCTTGAACTGGCGAACTTCTGCTTCAATCGCCTGTCGTTGGGATGCTTGGCGTAGAACTCGCTGCGCCTGACGCCGTATTCCGTGTGGAGTCGAGCGACTTTGGAGAGGTCAATCCGGGTGCCGTCGCTCCCCACCATGGACTTGTGGTTCAGGTCGTATCCGACCTTTCTCAGGGGCTCGGCGACCGCCGTCTCTTTCGAGAAGGCGATGACGATTGTGAAGTCGGTCATAGTCACCGAGCCCCTCTTGAGGGTCGTGTCCATCAGGAAGGAACGTTGCCAGTCGCCGTATTCAAGAGGAATCAGGGCACGTTGGCCTTTCATGTTTGGGAGGCTGAGTATCCCGTAGTTGAGGGAATAGCTGGCGCAGTCCATTTTCAGCATCGGCTTCGAAGCGAAAGGCTTTCGCTGCCAGCGGCGGTGCTTCTTGACTATCGACCAAGCGACCTCCGCCACGGAGTAGGGGTAGCACGACACCACGCCGTATCTTTCTCGGAACTCCTTGTAGATTCTGTCTCGTAGCCTCAGCCGTCCCTTGACGCTCTCTTCGAGGGCGATTCGAATTGCGTCGTTTACCATCATGCGGAAGATTTCGAGGAGCTCTCTGGTCTCTGGGGTGGGTATGTATCCGAACTTGACAGCTTTGACCGACTTCACGATTGAGATATCGCTTTCTACATTTAAGCACCCATGTCCCGACAAATTAACAGTGCCTTTTCTGCGCTTTGCATATCTCCGGTTTCACGACGGGCTGGCGTCCCCTTCCTTTCCTCTGCTTTCTTTCCACTTCTCCCCGAGCAGTGCGCCCACCGCCTCGACAGCTTTCCTGACTTCCCTGTCGAGGGCCAGCGGGTCGTACCCTTTCGGAGCGGGAACGTCCAGGAACCTCTGGTTAGGGTCCGCGCTTAGGAAGTCCTTGCTCGATTCGAATATCGACATCAGCGCTCTTCCGTCGAGCTTGGCAAGCTCCGACTTCCATGCGTGGTGGAAGCCCTTTTCGGACACGAAGGTCACCTTGAAGTCGCCCTCGGCCTCCTTCTTCACATCTTCCCAGAAGACCTTGTCGAAGGTCTCTGAGACGACCTTTCCCGAACCGATCTTCGAAGCGTATGACGAGACGAGCCGGTCCACCTCCGCCTTGGTCAACTCGAAGTGTCCCGCAATCTGGTCGTGAGACAGCCCCAGCTGCGAGAGGTGGTAGCACCCCTCCTCCAGTACCTCCTCGTCAACTTCGTTTTTCGGCATTCGCCATCCTGACCCTTTGCAGCTTGCCCGGCGCGTACCAGTTCCAGCGGCCCATCAGCGACATCACAGACGGCACGATGTACGTCCTTGTGATAAGCGCGTCGATGAGGATTGAGTAGAAGAAGGCGAACCCGAACTCCTTGAGGAGGAGGTTGCTCGAGAGCATCAGCGCTCCAAGCGACCCTGCCAGGATGAGCGCTGCGGCCGTTATTATCCCGCCCGTCCGCTCGATTGCAGTCGTTATCGCCTCCTTGAGGGGGGCGCCCTTGCTCGCCTCCTCCCTGATCCTGGTGAGTATGAAGACGTTGTAGTCCATCCCCAAGCCAAGCAGGAGTACGAACAGGGTCAGGGGCGTGATAAAGAGCAGCGGGAAGTTGTAGAAGTGCTGGAAGACGATGGCTGTCGCCGCAAGAGTCCAGGCGATGCTCATCACTATGCTTGCTATCGCGAAGAGCGGGAGGAAGAGGGAGCCGAGGACCAAGAGGAGGACGGCTGCAACTCCGAGCATGACATAGACTATCACCTGGTCGAACTGGGAGTTCACGCTGTTCCTCGAATCCAAGGTGCTGCCTGCCGACCCGCCCACGTAAACCGCAGAGAGGGACCCGGACGAATTCGTGACTGCCGACTGATACATTGTCCGGAGCTGCTGGACCGTGTCCAGGGATGTCGAGTTCTGCGGCGAGGCGACGAGGTTGATGTTGAGGAGTGCGTCGAGGCCGTCCTTGCTGATCATGCCGTTGATTGAGCCCTCAAGGAGCTTCGACCTCGGGTCTGAGCCCAGGTGGTAAAAGTCAACCCGCTCCGCGGCCGGCCTCGTGGGCCCGGTCACCGACTTCACGTTGCTGACGGTCAGAGTGAGATTAGTCAACGAGTCTACTGTCCTCATCTCGTTGGTGTTGTACCCCGAGCCGTTCCACAGAGGCGACTTGAACACCATCACAACGTAGGTCGGGAAGAGCTTTCCCGCGCCGAAGCTGTCGCTTATGCTGTTGAACGACGAGACGCTCTCCAGGTCCTTCGGGGCTGCAGATAGCAGGTCGTAGCCGACGGGCGAGTGGTACCAGACATAGAGGGCCGGGCCCGTCGCGACGAGCGCAAGGATGACGACTACCTTGGCGTGCTTGATGGAGAACCCTGCCGACCTCGAGAAGTACCCCGTCTTCCTTTCAATCGACCTCTCCACAGACTCGGCGTACCTGGCGAACCTCTTCCCCGCGTTCGGCCAGAAGACGGCGTCAGGGATCGACATCATGAGGGAGGGGACGAGAGTCAACGAGCCGACGAGTGCTACGAGCACACCGGCGCCGACGACAAGCCCGATGCCGCGCAGGAGGTCAACCGATACGACCACTCCGAGGAAGAGGAATGAGATTATCACAGTAAGGCCGCTGGTGGCTATGCTCTCGCCCGCCCACGTCACAGAGCTAGCCACGGCTTCCAGCTTGTCGCGCCCCTTGACCCTCTCCTCTCTGTACCTCGCGAGGAGGAAGACGGAGTAGTCCGTCCCCACGCCGATGATGACGGTCAGGAGTATGCTGGGCACGTTGGCGTCGATGCTTACCACGTAGGTTCCGATGAGGTAGATGATCGAAGAGTCGGCTATCCCCAGGGCGACGCCTATCGCGAGGAGTGAGACGCCGGGCGTTACCGCCGACCTGAAGAAGATACCCGTGGCTGCAATCAGGATGATAATTGCAATCGGTAGTATGACGCTGACGTCCCCAAGGCTGGACTGGGTGAAGTCGTTGCTGAGAGCCTGCCCGCCAGTGACTGCGACGGCTCCGTCCAAGCCGAACTTGGGCACCTCGGACTTTACCAGGCTCCGCAGGGCAGTGACATCGCCGTTAGTGGCTTCCTTGAAGTTCAGAACGACCAGCTGTAGCTTGTGGTCCGGGCTGACATAGCCGGAGACGGAATTCCGGTAGACCGGAGGGATGTGATAGCTGGACGGGTTTGCGATTATCGATGAAATGATGGCTGACTCGTTTGCGTTGTTGAACGCGATGGGGTAGACGCTTCCCGCGAAGGTCGGGGTGTAGAGAGTCAGCTTCGCTGTCTCATGGACGACGAAGGCCTCCATGGCCGAGGGAGCCGTGTAGTTCGATAGGCTGAAACCCCGCAGCACGTCGGACGCGAACGTCCGCTGGGAGGCAGGTAGGGCGCTGCTGATGAACAGGGTCGCGGTGGCGTTGGCCGAAGCCCTAATCCTCAGCTCCATCGGGAGCTGCGGGGCTATCTTGTAGCTCGTTGTGAGAGTCAGCGCGAACTCCTGAAGGTACTGCTGGGCGGCGAAGAGCTCCGTCTGGTTCTTCACTGAAGATGCGAGCAAAGCGGAGGTGGCTGCCTCGGCCTGGCTGATCCTAGTAGGGTCCAAGGCGAAGCTCTGGTTCCAGACATTCACGAATGCGACTGGGACGCCGTAGAACAGCTGGGTGAGCGATGACGCTCCGCTCCCGAAGGACCTCTCGGCGCCGACCGCCCCGCTTACGACGTTGGACACCGAATGGTAGACCGTGCTGACGCTGGTCAGGTTGGAGAGCGCGGGGTCGCCGAGGGAGGCATTGGAGAATGCGTCTACGAAGCTGTGAACCGCTGGCGTAGTGACGTTCGCGGCGCTGATGACAAGGAAGAGAGATGCTCCCGAAGCAGACCCGAACTTGGAGTTGATGATGTTCTGGGCTGCGGCCGACTCTCCAGTCGCGCTACCGAGGCTGGACTTGCTCGACACGACCCCGGACGCCCTTGAGAAGAGCGGGACGCAGACGACCAGGGCGACAAGCCACGCGACCACTACAACCTTGTGGTGCTTCACTATGAAACGGGCGACGCCGTCAAAAATCAATGGAGGGGTTCGCGAGGGGGGCCGAAGGGTGCATCGTTAAAAGATTTTGAGTTGCTCTAGCGGACTTTCAGCTCGTTCTCGAGTTCCTTTAGGTCCTTCAAAGAGTCGACGTACCACCAGTCGCCGTAGTGACATCCTCCCGCGACTGAAGCCGTGGGCTTTCCCGCATAGTTTTGGTAATCGCGCTTCTCGGTCATTGAAGAATGGATTCTTCAGCCGTTCCCCTCGCCCGCGAGAGAGCTCGAAACCGGCTGCCTCATCGTTTCCTCAAGCGCCTTTAGGTCCTTCGCAGAGTCGAGGAACAACCAATCTCCGTAGTACGGATAGGAGAGGAGCTCACCATGCTCGACCAGCTTTGGAAATGTTTCCCTTTCTATGTCCCCCTTGTCAGGGAGGTACTTGAGCATCTTCCTCGGGTTCAGCACATAGACACCCCCATTGATCCAGACATCGGGAAAAGCAGGTTTCTCATCGAAACCCCGAACCATTCTCAACTTGTCTATCTTGACTACCCCGAAGCGGGAACGGTAAGGGACCACAAGCATCGTCGCGGGCACCTCCGATGCACTGTGGTGTGCGTCGACTATCCTCCTCAAGGGAAGATCTGTAACTATGTCTCCGTTGAGGACTACGCACTCCTCTTCACCGACGCACAAAGAGAGGGCTCTCTTGATCGCGCCACCAGTGCCTAGCGTTTCTTCCTCCACGCTGTATTCGACCTTAATCCCACTGTAGCTCGAGCCGAAGTGCTCCTTGAGCCTCTCCCACTTGTAACCGCACGCGAAAATGACACCGTCGACGATTCCGTCCTTCGTCAGCCAGTCGATCTGATGTTCGGCGATTGGCCTGCCGTTTATCTGGACAAGCGGCTTCGGGCGGTCGTCAGTCAGGGGGCGCATCCGAAGCCCCTGCCCGCCGCTCAGGATGATGGCTTTCAAGCCGGCGCCTTCGCCTGGGCGGAACGCCCAGTCGATATAAGGTCTTTCAGGGCCGCCACCTCCCTCGACCGTGTGGCTGCGAGCTTGTCGAACATGCGCGCCATGCCCGACCTGTACGTGACCAGCTTGGCCGGGTCGCCTGCGAGCAGCCTGATTCCCGCCGAAACTGAAGTCACGTCGGAGGAATTTACGTAGGCGAGCGAATCTCCGAATACCTCCTCGACTACCGCCTGCCTGTTAGAGACAACGGGGAGGGCGCTCGCCGCGTACTCGAAGAGCACGTGTGAGAGGGTGAAGGGCTCGTCTGTGATGTTGAGAGCGAAGTCGCAAGAGGCCTTCAGGCGCAGGTAGTCGTCCATCGGGAGCATCCCGAGGTACCTGATGTTGGGCGGAAGCTTCTCGAGCCTTCCGGCGAGCTTGTTGGCAGGGCCCGTCACGAGCAGGGTCAGCGTCTCGAACCGGGAGGCGGCCGAGATCTCTGCCTCCATCCGTTCGAGCGGATGCCCGCCGTGCGAGGCTACCGCAATCAGCGGCGTCTGGGCGTATCCTCGTCTGAGTCTCTCGTCGCGCCCGTACGGGTTCCGCTCGACGTGGTCGTGGACGACGAGAACACTCCTTGCCCCCATCGCTGATAGCTCTCTGGCCCACACGCCGTGTGGCGCAGTGTTCGCATCTGCAGACCTCGCGACGACCGATTCGAGGTAGCCGATTGCCCTTCCGACTGGTCCGCCTATCGTCTTGACCCTCCAGACGGAGTGGTGGTCGACGACCAAGCGCTTTCCTGCCACCCTGCAATACAGAAGCGAGGTCAGGGGGCAGAAGACAGGAGGGTTCTGGGCGTAGACGACGTCAGGGCTCTCCGCTAGCAGAAGGATGAGGGTCATGATGAAGAGTGCTAAATAGCGTATGGGCGCGAAGTACCTGGGGCCGTACAGGAGGGTGATGCTGATACGCTTGCCGCCCACGGCGGCCGAGAGTTCGTCTAGACGATGCCCGAACGGACCCCAAAGTAGAGCTATGGTTTTCAAGTTGAGACGACCGCTGCGATGCGGACTTGGCCTATGTCGGGACACTCTATTAGCGTTAGGCGGGAGAGACGGGTGAAGTCGACATTCACTCCACGACGTTGAAGACAGCTGTGATGGTGCCTGCGGAGCCAACAACGACGGCCGTGGACTGCGCAGTGCCTGATGCGACCTGCAGGCCGGGGGTTGACACGCCCCATCCGAAGAAGACGAACGGCCCGGAGGATGTAGCGGAGATGGTATGACTGGTACCCGCGTCGTACCAGCCGTCCGACGTGGGCGAGGCGCCCAGACTGACCGAGTAGGAGCCGGTGGCTGACGTGGAGAGGAGGGACTGGCTGGAGCAGGCGTTTGCGATGGTAATCGTGTTCGCTGATGCCGTCCACGTGCCGCACGGCGAAGTCACAGAGCCGAGCACCTCCGAGGCAGGAAATGTGAGCGCCAGCGAGGTGGATACTGACCCAGGCGGGAAGGAGTACTCGAAGGCATAGTTGTATTCGACAGACGCGCCCGATGAGGAGAACGAAGCCGCCGCCGTCTGCGTACTTCCGCTGACGCTGGACACGTAGGTGTAGGTTCCAGAACTCGCGACGGAGAACGTGGTGCCGCAGTAGATGTAGTCCTGGATCCTCTTGCTCCAGCACCCAGGCGACACCCTCCACTGGAGGACTATCGAGGCGCCTGTGACAGGCATGCAGCCGGAGAACGACCCGCTGGACCCAGCGGTCGCGTCGTAGGACTGAGAGTAGCAGCCGTTCACAGCCACGTAAAAGCTCAACGTGTCTCCAAGTGTGCCTGACGACGACACGGCGACGCTCCATGCAACAGAGGTGACGTCCTGCGACGATGACGGCTCAGGGCACAGGCCTTGGGTAGCAGTTCCGCCTGGGTAGCCGGAGAGGGAGAAGGCCGAGCAGGACCATGAGGAGGATGCTAGACCCTGATACGCGTAGCCGAGGGAGAGGGAAGGGAGGGCCCCTGCCGCGGGGACGCTCGTGTTGGTGTAAACACGATACTGCGTCACAGAGTTGAGGTATTGAGTGTGTGGTGCATCCATGACGATTCCAGAGGTGACGAAGGTGCCCTCGCCCGAGCGGGCCACAGCCACGACGGAGCTCCCGTCGACGTCCCAGGAGACGAGGTTCTGCCTGGACTGGCCAGAGGTCAGGTTCCACGAATAGGAGGTCGAGACTTGGGCGGTGCTTCCAGCAGGGTACCAACCGTCGTTGCCAGGCGACCCCAAGTACCCTATCGCTCCGCCGCCAACCACGGCCAGCAGGTACTGGTCGGCGTACTGGGAGACTACGCTCTCGGGCTGGCTGGCCACCAGCGTCCCTTGCCTAAGGGTGCTCGCCCCTCTCGAGTAGGCCCAGCCTAGCCTCTCCGAGGGTCCGACACTGAAGCCTGCAGCGTAGGAGAAGCTGTGAGTGCTTCCTCCCTGCCACTCGAATGTCTTCGGCAACTGGGAATAGGTGACAGGTTGCCCGTCTACGGTGAGGACGGCGCTGGTGTTGAAGGATGGCGGAAGACCTGACGCGTCGAAAGTGACTGGAACGGAGGTACTCAACATCTGGGAAGGATCTTGGAGCCAGAAGACGTTGCCAAGCTGGGTGATGACAGCGTAACCCGACGCCTGCGAGGCAATCGGTATGGCAGACGTGGACCCCGTCTGAAGTAGGCTTTGGACCTTAGTATCGGTCATGCTCTGGTTTGCCTCCCGTACGAGGTACTGAAGCTGGGACTGCACTAGGCCGTCGTTCCTAACGACCAGGAAAGAGCCGTTCAGCGAGAGCGTCAGGTGCTCGAGCTGCCTCGTGTTCTCGACCTGCCTAGCACGCTCCTGCGAGCTCCAAACCGAGTTCTGGGCGTTGAGCTCAGTGGAGATTGCTGCCAAGCCCGCCATGAGGAGCATGAAAATGACAAGGAAACCGAAGACGGCGCTGAGGCCCCTCCTTCCCGTTTTCAACGCACGAGATGCGGTCGGGTGATTTAACCCCCAAGTTTCAGCGCGCGCACAAGGCCAGGAGGCGGCCCTCGACCGGGACCAGCCGCCTGTTGGTCGGGTCAACGGCCAAGGAGAGGTCTTCCAAGGTTACCGCCCCCAACAAGAAGACGCCTTCGTCGCCGAAGACTACTGTGGTCGACGGGAGTGCGTACCCTCCCCCCAGAATGATCCTGATGTGGCCCGCACCCCGCTCGACTGTCGAGCCGCCGGGGAGGGCGAACCTGAGAGTCCTCTCTACGTCCACCATCAACTCCCTGAGTAGGGACGAGGGGAGGGTGGTGAAGGTGGCGCCCGTGTCGGCAACGAGGTCCACGCTCTTGGACGGCGAAGAGGGGCCGGCCTTCGAGACCATCGTCCTCACTGTGAAGGTGCCCATCTCCACAATCGACCAGAATTCTGCAGACGCTATTAAAGCCCACCAGCGACACTAAGCTGATAGCACCGCGGCGCGGTTTGGGCGGTGAATCTCTCGCTGCCGGCTCTCAAGGGACCGGACTGAAGGCTCAAGGCATCAATAGCGCCCGCCTGAAACAGGCATTCACGGAGAAACCGATGGCTACCGATTGCTGCCGCTGCCTTTGTTCTCGTATTCCCTTAGCTTAGCTTCCAGGACAGCCAGCCGCTGCACGACGTCGAGTCGTTTGTCGAATCCATCTATCTTCTCAATTAGGCGCATGCCCCACCCGTCAATCTTCTCGTCGAGCCGCTTGATTTCGGAGCGGACGCCTCCGAACTCCCCAACCATCTTCCCTTCGAGACCGTCGATCCTGCCGTCTATCGCCTTGATCTCTCCCTTCAGAGCGTTCAGCTCTGGCAGTAGTAGCCTCTCGAACCAGCTGGGTGCCGCAGCAGCCATCTTCACAGTCGAAGGAGAAGCATCCACGACTATTAAGCTCCACCTCGGAAAGGTGGGAGCCTAAATCATGTTCCTGAATTGACGCTGTCTTGTTTCTTTACAGGTCGGTCAAGCAGCGTTTCGAACCTGGCCCAGCACTTGTCGAGAAGATGCGAACCTTCCAGCTTATGGTCAACGACTGCGTCAGGTTAGGTTTCGATTGCGAAGAGCCGTCCTACAGTGCGATCAAGCCTCTCTGCTACGAAAGGACGCTCGCCTATCCGATTGAAGACAGCTACCGCTTCTCTGCAATGTTTGAAGCATCGAATCTGATAAAGAAGTACAGGACGGAATCCGAACGTCACAACACGGTCAGACCATACTGCAGGAACCTCTTCATCTCTGCATCCGTAGGGGTTCGTGTCTCCGGCGACTGGCTCGAACTGCCCGGGGGCCTCAGGGTGAAACTGAACCAGCACACAATGGCCGTGCTTTCGAAGCAAGGTGTGGAGGTGAACTCTGTCACGGCAACGCCGCAGGCTCTCGGTGTCATCTACCGCAAAGAGGTCACAGAAGTGAAGTTGGAAGGAGTGGTCGCGTTCGACATTAACCCAGAGAACGTAACATCCTTCGACACCGAGGGTAGGACGGAAGTATACGACCTGGCTGTCATCACACAGATACATGAGCGATACAGGCGCATCAAGAGCCGGTTCAGGAGAAACGACATCAGGATCAAGCGGGACCTATTCAGAAAGTACTCGGCGATCGGGCATGGGAAGAAGGGATGGGTGCTACACAACGTGTCTTCCACGATTGTCTACCGAGCCGCATCCCTGAAGCAGGCGGTCGTGATGGAGAACCTGAAGGGGATACGCCAGATGTACCGCAGAGAGAGCAAGTCATCCGCCTTCTACCTATCTAAGATGAACTCGTGGCCGTTCGCAGAGCTCCAGCGACAGATAGAATACAAGGCCAGATGGGAAGGGCTTCCGGTAGTCTACGTCGAACCGCAGGGCACTTCCTCGACATGTTCCAAGTGCGGCGGTGCAATGAGGGAGCCTCCCGCGGAGCATCCGATCCTGACCTGCGCGGCCTGCGGATTGGTCATCGACAGGGACCTCAACGCAGCCAAAAACATCCTGTCACGAGGCCTGAGGTCCGGGCACGTAGGGTCCGCAGATGAAGTGATGGTAGGGCGCGTATCTCGAGAAGAAGAGACCGCGTCCAAAGTCGATGCGGACCATCCGTCCAATCAGGACGGAAGGATCAGAGTATAGCTAGCGCTTTGCTAGCGCAGAATGAATGAATGAACGTACGTGCGGAGTATCGTCTCGTTATCGCAAAGAAAAAAGAAAAAGGGAGAAAGCTGCCTTTTACGACAGCTTTCTTACCAATATTGCTAGTTCTAGGACTAAGGTGATGGCTGCGATGACTGCGACTACGAGCACGTACGTTTGAGTGCTCGAGACGCTGCCTGCTGCTGAGCTGGCTTCTGACGCCGCGGTGGCTGCCTGGCCGGCGGCCGACTGGACAGCAGTGTTGACACTGCTGAGCTGGTTACTAAGGCTCGTTAAGGAGCCTTGGATGTTGGTCGCCGAGGTCGACAGACCGGAGAGCGCCGCTGATAGGGCGTTGATCTTTGCGGTCAACGCGCTGAGGTTGCCCATGATCTGGTTGAACTGCGCAGTGGAGATTCCACCGGTAGTTACGCCGCCCGTGCTGTAGGTGAATGTCGCTGTCGCTGATGCCGGCGTTCCGGAGGTCGTCCCGTAGGTCGCGGTCACAGTGTATGTGCCGGGGGTCCACGAGGTGCTGCCTCCAGACGTCAGCGTCTGTGAATAGGTGCCCGTGGCGCCAGAACCGCTTACCGGGGCGTTGCCCACGGCTACGGTGCTGCCGCTCGGGTTGGCGACTTTGATGAACACCGCAGAGCCGGTCACGCTGCCGGACGCTGCTGTCACGCTACCAGAGACGGTGAACGTTGTCGTCACCGTGCTCGGGGAGACAGAGACAGTCACCGCGTCGGCCGCTGCCGCAGCTGCGAGTGGCGATAGGACGAGGAACGCCAGAAGCATTCCCGATGCAATCGCTGTGAGTGCTTTCATCTTGGTAGCCGCCCTAGACAGAGAAGGACGAAACTGTGGAAGTCGTGGAAACGACTATGCCCGATGTTGTTGTCAGGAAGACGCTGGCAGTGTA